>NZ_VRUW01000100.1:0-14246 GCF_008039475.1 Methylobacterium sp. WL12
CCACCCACCCCCTCATCCTGAGGTGCCGCCTCAGCGGCCTCGAAGGAGCCCTCCAGCGGTCGCGCGATCTTGGAGGGCTCCTTCGAGGCTTCCGCTTCGCGAAAGCGCCTCAGGATGAGGTGTGGGGGTGGGATTCGAGGGCTTGCGACGCGGCGCTCAGCCGACCTGGGCCAGGGCCTGCTCGATGTCCGCGACCAGGTCCTCGACGTTTTCCAGGCCGATCGACAGGCGGACGGTGTCGGGGCCGACGCAGGCCGCCTCCTTCTCGTCCTTCGGCAGCTGGCGGTGGGTCGTCGTGGCGGGATGGATCGCCAGCGACTTGATCTCGCCGATGTTCACCAGGTGCGAGATCAGCTCCAGGCTGGTGATGAACTTGAGCGCCGCCGGCTCGCCGCCCTTCAGGGCGAAGGTGAAGATCGCACCCGGCCCCTGCGGCACGTAGCGCCGCGCCAGCGCCTCGCCGGGTTGCCCGGGCAGGCCGGGATAGCTCACCCAGGCCACCGCCGGATGATCCTTGAGGTAGGCGGCGACCGTGCGCGCGTTGGCGCAGTGGCGCGCCATCCTGAGCGGCAGGGTCTCGATGCCGGTGAGCGTCAGGAAGGCGTTCATCGGCGAGAGCCCGGGGCCGAGGTCGCGCAGGCCGAACAGGCGGCAGGCGACGGCGAAGGGGTTGTCGGGGAAGCGCTCGGTGATGACGAGGCCGTCGTAGTCGGGCCATTCCCCGGTGATCAGGTTGTAGTGGTCGGTCTTCGCCCAGTCGAACCGGCCGGCGTCGCAGATCACTCCGCCGATGGTCTGGCCGGAGCCGCCGAGGAACTTCGAGGTCGAGTGCACGACGATGTCGGCGCCGTGCTCGATCGGCCGGATCAGGGCCGGCGAGGCCAGCGTGTTGTCGACGACGAGCGGCAGCCCGTGGCGCCGGGCCACCGCCGCGATGCCTTCGACGTCCATCACCGTGGCGCACGGGTTGACGATCGATTCGCAGATGATCGCCCGTGTCTCCGGGGTGATCGCCGCCTCGAAGTCGGCCGGCGTCAGGCCCTTGGCGAAGAGCGGCTTGAGGTCGTAGCGCCCGTCGAGCCGGCGCATCAGCCCGAGCGAGCCGCCGAACAGCCGCGGCGAGGCGACGTAGGCGTCGCCGCTCTTCATCAGGGTCAGCATCACGAGGAGCAGCGCCGACTGCCCCGAGGACACGGCGACGGCGGCCTTGGCGCCTTCGAGCGCGGCCACGCGCCGCTCCAGGGCGGCGACGGTGGGGTTCGAGCCGCGCGAGTACGAGAACCCGGTGCGGCGCATGTTGAAGATGTCGGCGGCCTGCTCGGTGGAATCGAACACGAAGCCGTTGGTGAAGTAGATCGGCTGCGCCCGCGCGCCGGTGGCCGGGTCGGGGCTCGCGCCGGCATGGATCGCCTGCGTGGCGAAGCGGGGGGTCTTCGGCGTGTCTGTCATCGGGCTCGGTCCTCGGACCCTCGCCCTATCACGGCCGACCGGGGGCAGGGCAACCGCGCTGCGACCGGCGGAAGGCGATCGTTCGAAGCCGCGTCCGGCGGCTTCAGGGCGCGAAGTGCGCCCCGCGGAGCGAAAGCCTCGAGCCCGCGGAGGCGGGCGCCGGCGATTAAGGCCGAAGACGAACAGGGCAGGCGCTTTCGAGCGCTGGCCCTGGGCTCGGTGGAAGACCCTAGGCGGCGCGGTGGATGAAGGAGCGCAGGGTTCGGACCAGGGTGTTGGGCTCGTAGGGTTTCGGGATGAAGCGGGCGCCGTCGGGCATGTCGTAGGGGCCGGGCGTCCCCATGCCGGACACGACGAGGACCGGGATCGTCGGCCAGCGGTCGGCCACGAGGCGGGCGAGGGCGAAGCCGTCCATCGAGCCCTGCGGCATGTCGACATCGGTCATCAGGACCTGCACGTCGTGCCGGTTCTCCAGGACCTTGAGGGCCTTGTCCGCGTGGCTCGCTTCGAGAACCGTGAAACCCGCGTCGGCGAGGGTGTCGGCGGCTTCCATCAGAAGAAGGCCGTCGTCTTCTACCAGGAGAACGACGGGTTGATCTGTCGGGCTGTCGGTCATCAGGCCTGCGGAGACTGTCTTTGAAAACCAGCCCCGGGGCCTATTCCCCGGTGTCCGCCCCGTCAAGGCGCGGCCTCATGCGGCCCGCGGCCCCCACAGGATCAGCCCCGCGCCGGCGAGGCACATCCCCGCGCCGACGCAATCCCACCGGTCCGGGACGCGGCCCTCCACCAGCCAGAGCCAGGCGAGGGAGAGCGCGACGTAGACCCCGCCATAGGCGGCGTAGGCGCGCCCGGCCCCCTCCGCCTCGACGCGGGTGAGGAGCAGCGCGAACAGGCCGAGCGCCACGGCGCCGGGAATCAGCCAGAGCGGCGATCGGTCGAGCCGGAGCCAGGCCCAGGCGGCAAAGCATCCGGCGATCTCGCAGAGGCCGGCCGCGACGTAGAGGAGGAGCGTGGGCACGCGCGCTCACTCGCACGCGCGACGAAAAGCACCAAGCGGGCCGGCGACTTTTGGGGGCGGAAAGACCGCTCCGGCGCCCCAGCTCGCGCTCAGGCGGCGACGACCGAGGCGAGCGGCGCTTCCAGGGTCAGCACCGCACCGGTCGGCGGGAAGCCGAGGGAGACCGCGCCGCCGAAATCGTGGCTCAGGCTCCGGGCGATCAGGCGCGTGCCGAACCCGGAGCGCGTCGGCGGCGCGACGGGCGGGCCGCCGATCTCCTCCCAGCGGAAGCGCAGGCGCGCCTCCGGCTCCGGTCCGGCGACCTCCCACGAGATCGCCACCTGGCCGGCGGCGGTGGAGAGCGCGCCGTACTTGGCGGCGTTGGTCGCGAGCTCGTGCAGCATCAGCGCCAGCGTCAGGCCGTGGCCGGCATCGAGGGTCACGTCGGGGCCGCTCACTGCGAAGCGCCCGGGCGCCCCGTCGCCGTGCAGGGCCACCGCGCCCGCGACGAGGCCCGACAGCGAGGCGCTCGACCACGCCCCCTGCACCAGCACGTCGTGCGCGTGGGCGAGGGCCACGAGGCGGGCGTCGAGGGCCTGCCCCGCCTGCTCCAGCGAGACGGCGTTGCGCAGGGTCTGCGCCGCAACCGCCTGGACCAGGGCGAGGGTGTTCTTCACCCGATGCGCGAGTTCCTGCATGTGCAGGGTCTGGCGCGCCTCGTTCCGCTTCAGGTCGGTGATGTCGCGCGACACCGCCAGGATGCGTTCGGGACGGCCGTCGGCGCCGGCGACCGGCGTCACCGCCACGTCCCACCAGCTCGGCGCGTCGGCGCCCGTCATCGCCTGGACCCGGCACGGCCGACCGGCGCGCGCCGCATCGAGGGCGTTTCGGATTCCGGCGCGGCTCTCGGGGAGGGACCAGGCGTCGATCCAGGGGCGGCCGACGCATTCGGCGGTCGACGCCCCCAGGAGCGCGGACCCGTTCTCGCTCACGCGGAGCAGGCGCCCGTCGCGGTCGAGCACCATGACAACGTCGGTGGCGGTCCAGAGGACGTGCCGGTCGAGGGGGTCGGCAGGGCGCGGATTGGCGTAGGACCCGTCCGCATCGACGCGGCGCTCGGGCACGACGATGGGCTCTTGAAGACCGAAGTCGATGCGCTCTTGGAGCGTAGCGTCCGTGGCGTCCACGCCGCCCTGCCGGGTCGCCGCGCCCGAGCGCCGGTTCTCCGCATCGAGGGCGGAGAGGCGCCGGTCGCCGACCACGGCCTGGAACGCCGAGACATCGTAGCCCGCGTCCATCGCATTCGCTCCCCCGATGCCCGTCGCGCGGCGCCGGCGGGCGCGTCCGCGCGGCGTGCGAGGGTGGATCGGCCCAGGGAACGTGAAGGCTCGGGCGACGAGGTGTCGAGATCGGAGCGCACCGGCGGATGCTCCCGCTTCTGGCCGCGCCCCACCCGCATCCGCGGAACCAATGGGCTGCGTTAAGCTAGCATACCGCTCCCGCCTCGCAAGATGGGATTGTACTGCCGTCGGCTCGACCAAGACGGAGACTGGTCGAGGCCCGGACGTTACAGGCCTCGGGACTTACGCGCCTCGCATCGTCCGGCTGTCACTTCTTCCGGCCGAGCAGGACCAGCCAGCCGACCCCGAGGGTGAAGACGATCAGGCCGATCGTCACGAAGACCGGCGTCCCGAGGTCGATCAGGCGCGGGGCGAGCTGGGTGGCGAAGGCGGCCACGACCAGCGCCACCGCGACGCGGGCGGCCGCCCGCTCGATGCCGCGGGTGACCTTGTCGAGGCCTTTTACCTCGATCTCCACGGTGACGCGCCCCTGCTTGAGCCGCACCAGCATCAGGTGGATCAGCGTCGGCAGCTCGGAGGCCGCGCCGTAGAGGCCGACGCCGAGCGCCTCGGCCTTGGTCTTGAGGCCGCCGAGGGAGAACTGCGACTTCATGCTCGCGCGCACGGTCGGGCCGGCGGCGGCGAACAGGTCGAAGTCCGGGTCGAGGTGGCGCATCACGCCGTCGGCGGTGACGAGACCCTTGAACAGGATCGCGAGGTCGGTCGGCATCGCGAGGTCGTTCTCGCGCGCCATGGTCATGAAGTCGGTGAGCACGAGGCCGAGGTTGAGCGGAATCGAGGAATGGCTTTCGACGAAGGACTGCGCCGAGCCTTCGAGCCGCGTCAGGTCCGGACTGCTCGAGCCCGTCCAGTCGAGCAGCACCGCCATCAGCCCGTCGGCGTCCTGTTTGAGCATCGCGCCGATCAGCACGAGAAGCTGGTTGCGCCGCTTCTGCGACAGGCGGCCGATGATGCCGAAATCGATGAAGCCGATGCGGTTGCCCGACATCGCCAGCATGTTGCCCGGGTGCGGGTCTGCGTGGAACACGCCCTCGATCAGCGCCATCTTCAGGAACGCGTCGGTGCCCTTCTGGGCGAGCAGCTTCTTGTCGACGCCGGCGGCGGCGAGCCGCGCCTCGTCGTTCGGGGGGATGCCGTGGATGAACTCCTGCACCAGCACCCGCTCGGAGCACCATTCCCAGTGGATCTTCGGGAAGACGATGTCGTCGCGGTCGGAGAACAGCGAGGCGAGCAACTCGCAGTTGCGCGCCTCGTTCAAGAGGTCGAGCTCGCCGTTCAGGCCGGCGGCGAGGTGGCGCATCTGCTCGCCCGGTTGGTAGCGGGCCATGTCCGGCCACTCGGTCTCGACGATGCGGGCGCCGTGCGCCATCAGGCGCAGGTCCGCGTCGATGATCTTGCGCAGGCCCGGGCGCAGCACCTTGACGATGACGTCCTCGCCCGAATGCAGCTTGGCCCGGTAGACCTGGGCGATCGAGGCCGAGGCGATCGCGTCGGTGTCGAACTCGGCGAAGATCTCCTGCGGCGGCGCCCCGAGGTCGGCCTCGAGCTGCGGGCGGATCGTCTCCCACGAGACCGGCGAGACCTGGCTGTGGAGCTTGGCCAGCTCCTCGGTCCACATCGGCGAGAGCAGGTCGGGGCGGCTCGCGAGCACCTGCCCGAACTTGATGAAGGTCGGCCCCAAAGCCTCGATCGCCCTGCGCAGGCGCTCGGGCTCCGACAGGCGGGTGACGTCGATCTTCGGCTTGCGGCGCGGAAGGATCGGGATGTAGCGCAGCCCGAGCCGGTCCACGACCTTGTTGACGCCGAAGCCGATCAGGATCGAGGCGATCTCCGACAGCCGCTGACGGTCGCGCGCAGCAACGAAGGCGGTTTTCAGCATAAGGGCGGGTCGATCCGTGCGAAGGCGGGAAGCCGCCGGGACAGCACGAGCATCGGGTCTTTTTTAGGGTCGGCTCCGCTTTAAGGTCGGTCCCGCCGCGATGCGATCGGGCGCGGTCCCGTTAGCTTGCCTGTCAGCGCGGCCGGAAGGCGATCAGGGTCATGTCGTCGCGCCGGACCTCCGGCCCGCGATAGGCCGCCAGCTCGGCCTCCAGGGCCGCGACCTGCTGCGCCAGGGGGAGGGCGGCGTGGGCGGCGAGCCGCCCGGTCACCGCCTTCTGGCCGATCAGGCGGGCGGGGCGCGCGGGATCGGGCCGCCCCATCTGGTCGGTGATGCCGTCGGTCATCAGGTAGAAGGTCGCGCCCGCGACCGGCACGGAGACGTCGCGCTCCGGCAGCACCTCGCGCCCGGTGCGGGGATAGCCGAGGCCGCGCTTCTCCCCGCGGATGCGCTCGGCGACGCCGTCGCGGATCACGGTGAGCGACAGGCCGGCGCCCGCGAACAGGAGGGTGCGCGCATCCCGGTCCCAGACGCAGATGCCGCAATCGAGGCCGTCGTCCGACTCCGAGCCGCGGCCGTCCTGGCGCAGCTGCGCCCGCACCATCGTGTCGAGGCCGGCCAGGATCGCGGCAGGCGAGCGCAGGCCGCGCTCGTGCAGCAGGCGGTCGAGGGCGGTGGCCACGATCAGCGTGAGGAAGGCGCCGGGCACGCCGTGGCCGGTGCAGTCGGCGACCACGACGAAGCTCAACCCGTCGACCTCCTCGAGCCAGAAGTAGTCGCCGCCGACGAGGTGGAGCGGCTCCCACAGGACCGCGACCTCGATGCCGGCCCGGTCGAGGGCGGCGTGGTCGGGCAGGACCGAGGACTGGATGCGGCGGGCGTAGCCGATGCTCTCGATCACGAGGCGGTTGGCCTGCTCCAGCTTGGCGTGGGCGGCCGCGAGGTCCCGCAGCAGCTGCTTGGCCTCGTCGCCGGAGCGCAGGCCCTCCACCATGTTGTTGAAGGCCTGGGTGATCACGTCGATCTCGTTGCGCGGGCGGAACTCGCCGTCCATCGCGACGGTGGCCCAGCGCTTGTGCTCGACCTCGCGCATGGCGACGAGCAGGCGCTTCAGGCGGGCGATCACGTGCCGCCGCACCGTCCTATGCAGCGTCGCCACGAAGGTCAGCATCAGCAGCAGGCTGATCGCCAGCGACAGCATCGCCTGCTTCTCGGCGCTGGCGCGGAGGGCCGCGGTGGAGAGAACGACCGTGAGGCTGCCCTCCGCCCGGGTGCCGCCCGCGGGCACGAGGTCGGCGGAGACGTGCGCCAGCTCCCACGGGCACGTGCGCGGCATCTGCCCGGCCGCGACCACGGTCCGGCCCGACGCGTCGTGCAGGGCGGCGTAGCGGAAGGCCGGGTCGCGGGTCAGCGCGTCGAGGGCGGCGCGGGACCGGGCGGGATCGCGGTTCCAGCCGGGCTGCGCGATGCTGGCGGCGACCAGCGTCGCCATCACCTCGGCGCGCTCGGTGTAGAGCCGATACTGGTCGTTGTAGTTCACCCAGGCGATGGCCGCCTGTGTCAGGAGCACCACCACGGCGATCACCGGGTAGATGCGCAGGAACAGGGTGTAGGCGACGCTGTCGAGGTTGCGCCCGCGGGCGGCGCCGCGCAGGGCGCCCGGCCGCATGATGTCGGCGACGCCCTCTTCCGCGGCCACGTCCGCGAAGCCGAGGTTGGCGGCGAGGTCGTCGCGGCTGAGCGGCCCCAACCCGCGCAGGGACCGGCGCCGAAGCGGGACGGCGGGGCTGGCGCAGTCGCTCATCGTGCCTCTCCGCGCCCCGTCCCGTCCTCGGCCTCCGTGCCGCGGACGCAGTCGCGCCCGGCCGCCTTGGCGGCGTAGAGCGCCGCATCCGCCCGCATCAGCGCCGTCTGCAACGACTCGTCCGGCCGGCCGGCGGCGAGCCCGACGCTGACCGACACAGGGATCGCCCCCTGCTCGACCGCGACCGTCAGGGCGGCCACGGCGCGGCGCAGGCGTTCGGCGACCTCGCGCGCGACCGCCTCGCCGGTGTCGACCAGCACCACGGCGAACTCCTCGCCGCCCATGCGCCCGAAAAGGTCGATCCCGCGCAGGTTCGCGCGGCAGGCCTCGGCGAAGGCGACGAGGGCGGCGTCGCCCGCCGCATGTCCGTAGCGGTCGTTGATGGCCTTGAAGCGGTCGAGGTCGAGCATCAGCACGCAGGCGGTGCCGCCGGAATCCTGGCTCCCCCGCCACGCGCGCTCGCCGAGGGTGAGGAAGCAGCGGCGGGTCATCGCGCCGGTGAGGGCGTCGGTGTCGGCCAGCCGCCGCAGCTCGGATTCGAGGCGCCGGCGATGGTCGATCTCGCTCGACAGGGCTTCGTTGAGGCTCTGGAGGTCGCGCTGCTGCTCCGCCAGGCGGGCGTTGGCCTGCTGCAGGTCGCGCTGCATGCGGTCGCTGAGCCGGACGAGGCGGCGCTGCTCGCGGGTGCCGCGGCGATAGGCGCCGGCGAGCTCCTTCACGCCGCCGGCCATCTCGGCCAGGCGGGTCTGCATCGCGTCCGCCCGCGCGATCACCGCCTCCTCGTTGTCGAAGAGGCTGAACGCGTCCTCGGCCGGGACCGGGGCCGCCGCGAAGGCGCTGCGCGCGCCGGTCATGCGACGACGTCCTTCACCATTTCGAAGCGGGCGTGGTCGAAGTCGGCGGCGAAGTCCTCGCCGGCCTCCTCGATCGTGTCGTCGCCCTCGGCGAAGTGCCAGCGGATCGTGACCGGACGCCCTTCGGCGGCCGCGTCTTCCAGGGGCATGAACAGGTTCATCAAGGCCTTCGCGCTCGACGAATTGAAGTAGGCGAGCGAGAGGTCGAAGCTGATCGGCTCCGGGCTCGGCGTCTCGAGGTAGCCGCGCAGGGATTGCAGCAGCGGGCCGAAGAACGCGGCCGCGTCCTCGGGGTAGGACTCGCCGCGCATGGCGAGGCGGCCGCCGTCGAAGTCGAAGTCGACCTCCGGCGAGCGGTCCGTCGGCGGGATCTGTATGCGGGTCATGGCGCCGGCGTCCTCAGATGTACGCCTTGAGGCAGAACAGGCTTCGGTCATCGCCGATCTCCTGGAAATCGTACTCGACGGGCGCGCTCGATCGCCGGGCGATCTCGATCAGGCCGATGCTGCCGCCCAGGCTCCCCTCGTCGGGGGCCTGGCGGAGCTTGTCGCGGTAGAAGCGCTTCAGCTCGTCGGCCGACAGCCCGACGATGTGGTCCAAGCGCTCGCGCAGGCGCGGCACGTCGCCCCGGCCGACCTCGTTGCCGCAGACGACGAAGAAGCGCCCGCCCTCCGAGCCGACCACGATGATGCCGCCGCTGACGCGGGGCTGCTCGGCCTCGGTCGCCGACGCGACCCGGTCGGCGGAGTAGCGGATCACGTTCTGCGCCTGCTCGACGAAGATCGAGAACACGCGCTTGGCCACCGAGGCGTCGGTCTCCTCCTGGCGCATGCGCAGCTTCAGCACCTCGCCCAGCGAGAACATCACGTTCTCCGACAGGTCGCCCCCGAAGGAGAGGATCACGCCGTTGCGCTTGGCGGCGTCGTGGAACGCCATGAAATCCTGCGCGAGCAAAGCATCCTCCCGGTCGAAGGCGGACCGCGCACGACGAGCCAACGATCCGCCGTCGAAACCCTTGGGCAGAAATCGTGAATAGCCAGTTAAAGTATTCATTATGCGACTATGGCAACAATCGCTCGTTGTAGATATTGCGCCGCCTGAAGCCTGACTCTATCGGCGGATGCGTAGCAAGCCTTTGCGTAGATGCTCGATCACTGTGCATCTATTGCCTCTTGTGAAGGCATCATGCCGTCCGGACCGGAGGCGCCTTGCTCAGCCCGGAGGCGCCTTGCTCAGCCCGGAGGCAGGCAGGTCGTGGGCACGGGCGCGGCGAGACCTTGCCCCCTCGCGCCGCGCGGGCGTACACGGCGGTGACGGGCCCGCGGGCCTAGGAGGCAACACGATGAGCGACCGGCTGCCCGGCTTCAACACCCTGGCGATCCACGCTGGCGCGAGCCCCGACGCGGCCACGGGCGCGCGGGCGACGCCGATCTACCAGACCACGAGCTTCGTGTTCGACGACGTCGACCACGCCGCCTCGCTGTTCGGGCTCCAGGCCTTCGGCAACATCTACTCGCGCATCACCAACCCGACGAACGCCGTGCTGGAGGAGCGCATCGCGGCGCTGGAAGGCGGCACCGCGGCGGTCGCCGTGTCCTCGGGCCACGCGGCCGAGTTCCTGACCATGCACGCGCTGATGCAGCCGGGCGACGAATTCATTGCGGCCAACAAGCTCTACGGCGGCTCGATCAACCAGTTCAACCACAGCTACAAGAACTTCGGCTGGAGCGTGGTCTGGGCCGACACCGACGACCCGTCCTCGTTCGAGCGCGCGATCACGCCGCGCACCAAGGCGATCTTCTGCGAGTCCATCGCCAACCCGGGCGGCGTCATCACCGACATCGCCGCTCTGTCGGAGATCGCCAAGCGGCACAACATCCCGCTCATCGTCGACAACACCATGGCGACGCCGTACCTGATCCGGCCGTTCGAGCACGGCGCCGACATCGTCGTGCACTCGGCGACGAAGTTCCTCGGCGGCCACGGCAACTCGATCGGCGGCCTCGTGGTCGACGGCGGCAGCTTCCAATGGGCTGGCGACGCGCGCTACCCGATGATGAGCGAGCCGCGGCCGGAATATGCCGGCATGGTGCTGGCCGAGACCTTCGGCAACTTCGGCTTCGCCATCGCCATCCGGGTGCTCGGCCTGCGCGACCTCGGCCCGGCGCTGTCGCCGTTCAACGCCTTCCTGATCCTCAACGGCATCGAGACCCTGCCGCTCAGGATGCAGCGCCATTGCGACAACGCGCTGGCCGTGGCGACGCACCTGGCGAGCCACCCGGCGGTGTCGTGGGTGAGCTATCCGGGGCTCGAGGCCGACCGCTACCATGAGCTCGCCAAGCGCTACACGCCGCACGGCTTCGGCTCGGTCTTCACCATCGGCCTGAAGGGCGGCTACGACGCGGGCGTCAAGCTCGTGGGCGGCCTGCAGCTGTTCTCCCACGTGGCCAACATAGGCGACACGCGCTCGCTGGTGATCCACCCGGCCTCGACCACGCACCGCCAGCTCACCGACGCGCAGAAGACCGCGGCCGGCGCAGGGCCGGAGGTGGTCCGCCTCTCGATCGGCCTCGAAGACCCGGCCGACCTGATCGACGACCTCGACGGCGCGCTCACCGCGTAGCCGTCCTTTACGCGGGCACGCGGCGCGCGAAAAAACGCCGTTCGGAGGACCGCCGGCCCGCCCCGCCTCCGTGCGGGGCGGGCCGATTCGTGCCTGCCGCCCGGGGACCCGAGCGGGAGAGGGTGCGGCGGCGATCGGGCCTTATCCAGGAACAAGGTCGGCGCTGGTCGGTAGCACCAGGGCGTCCCGGCTCTCCGGCGATAAGGATCCCCACCCATGTTCATGCGCATCGACAAGCTGCAGGCCGAGCTCCCGCAGCCGAAGCGACCCGATCCGAACGCCGCGGCCGCCCTGCAGGAACTGCTCGGCGGCAAGTACGGCGAGATGTCGACGCTGGGGAACTACATGTTCCAAAGCTTCAACTTCCGCAACAAGAGCAAGCTGCGGCCGTTCTATAGCCTGGTGTCGAGCATCTTCGCCGAGGAACTCGGCCACGTCGAGCTGGTCTCGACCGGCGTGTCGATGCTGAACAACGGCCCCGGCGACGACACCGAGAACGTCGACATCTCCAAGGCGCCGTTCCACGACATGCAGGACATCCGGCTCGCCGGCAGCTTCCTGTCGAACGGCGGCGGCTCCATGCCGATGAACGCGAACGCCGCGTCGTGGAACATGGACATGGTTACGACGACCGGGAACCTGATCATCGACCTGCTGCACAACTTCCACCTGGAATGCGGCGCCCGCATCCACAAGTTGCGCGTCTACGAGACCCTGAAGGACCCGACCGGCCGCGAGGTCTGCGGCTACCTGCTGGTGCGCGGCTCGGTCCACGCCCACGCCTACGCGCTGGCGCTGAAGAAGATCACCGGCGTCGAGATCGAGAAGATGCTGCCGACGCCGAACATCGATCTCAGCCGCGTGCCCGAATGCCAGAAGTACCTGCAGGAGGGCAGCCACCGCCGGCTCTACACCTTCAGCCCGAAGGACTACGCGGAAGCCGCCGGCGTCTGGTCGAACGACGAGGTCGCGCTGCCGGGCGATCCGCCCGGCCAGCTCGAGATCGTCGACGGCCACCCCGAAGGCGGCAAGATCCCGGAGCTCGACGGCAATTACGGCGCCTTCGCCCCCGACTACGCGCCGGAGGAGATCTTCGAGATCGCGAGCAAGCTCTACAAGAAGAGCCGCTGATCCTCGCTTAAGACGACGAGGCCGGCGTCCCGAAGGGGGCGCCGGCCTTTTTCGTGGGCTCCGCCGGCGGTCCCGTCGGAAGGCGAGCGTTGGCATGGCGTGGCGGGGAGCGGAATGCCGGCACCTCCGCCGGGTCGCTGACTTCATCGTCGTCTACATCGCGTTCGAGGCGGCGGAAGTGGTCGCGGCAGCAGGGTTACAGATCTTGACGTTGTTGCCCCTCGATCCCTGCATCCATCAGGTTTCGACACGCCGGATGCTGTGCAAACGCCGCGCGGTGCACTAACCGGGGCGCATTCCGACCCCGTGCGAACGCGAACCCCCATGCTTCAGACCACGCCGCCCCCCCTCTCGGCCCGCCGGGTCCTCGCCGCGAGCTTCGTCGGCACGGCGATCGAGTTCTTCGATTTCTACATCTACGCCACCGCGACCGCGCTGGTGATCGGTCCGGTGTTCTTCCCGCCCGGCGAGCCCGGCGTGCAGCAGCTCAGCGCGTTCGCGACCTTCGCGATCGCCTTCCTGGCGCGACCGGTGGGCGCGGCCCTGTTCGGACATTTCGGCGACCGGGTCGGGCGCAAGGCGACGCTGGTGGCCTCGCTCCTGATCATGGGCGTCTCGACGGTGCTGATCGGCTGCCTGCCGACCTACGCCACCGCCGGCTGGTGGGCGCCGGCCCTGTTGTGCCTGCTGCGCTGCGGCCAGGGCATCGGCTTCGGCGGCGAGTGGGGCGGGGCGGCGCTGCTGGCGGTCGAGAACGCGCCGCCGGGAAAGCGCGCCTGGTACGGCATCTTCCCGCAGCTCGGCGCGCCGGTCGGCTTCATCCTGGCCAACCTCAGCTTCCTGGCGCTCAGCTTCGGCCTCAGCGCGGAAAGCTTCCAGGCTTGGGGCTGGCGTCTGCCGTTCCTCGCCTCGGCCGCGCTGGTCGGCGTCGGCCTCTACGTGCGGCTCAAGCTCAGCGAGACGCCGGCATTCAAGGCGGCGCTGGCGCAGTCCAAGCCCGAGCGCGTGCCCTTCGCCGCGATGGTCACCGGCCACGGCCACGCCCTCGTCGTCGGCACCCTGGCGATGGTGGCGGTCTACGCGGTGTTCTACATCTCCACCGTCTTCGCCCTCGGCTACGGCACGGCGGCGCTCGGCTACACCCGGCCCGCCTTCCTGCTGTTCGAGTGCATCGCCGTCTGCTTCATGGCGCTCGGCATCGCGCTCTCTGGCGCCAACGCCGACCGCTTCGGGCGCCGGCCGGTGCTGATGGTCGGCATGGTGGTGGCGTTCAGCCTCGGCGGCCTGCTCGGGCCGATGCTCGGCTCCGGCTCGGGCGCGGTCGTGCTCGCCTTCCTCTGCCTGAGCCTGTTCACGATGGGCTGGATCTTCGGGCCGATGGGCGCCCTGCTGCCGGAGCTGTTCCCGACCCGCGTGCGCTACACCGGCGCCTCGGTGACCTACAACCTCGCCGGCATCGTCGGGGCGTCGGGCGCCCCCTACATCGCCCAGCGCCTGGTCGACTGGGGCGGGATCGCCTGGGTCGGCGCCTACCTCGCCGTGACGGCGATCATCAGCTTCCTCGCGGTGCTGATGATGCCGGAGACGCTGCGCAAGGGCGTGTAATTGAGGGATGGCCCTGCCTCGGCGGGGCCACCCCTAGGAGCGCGCCGCGCGTCAGTTCCGCTTGTCCAGCGGCCGGCCGAGCAGGCGCGCGAACTCGGCCTCGATCTCCTCCACCGAGAACGGGTTGGCGGCGGACTTACCCGGCGCGGACTTACCCGGCGCGGACTTGGCCGGCGCAGGCTCAGCGGCCTTCGGCGGCGGCGCGGGCTCGGCCTTCGGCGGCACGCGCGGCTCGACCGCTGCGGGCGGCGCCGGCGGCACGGGCTCGACCGGCGGCGGCGCCGGCAGGAACGGCTCGGGCTTCGGAGCCGGGGCAGGCGGGATGGCGAACGGCGCCGCGGCGGGCTTTTCCGCCTGCGGAAGCGGTGAGTCCACAGGCGCCGCCATGGCCGCGGCCATCGGGTCGACCGCGGCCGGCGCCTCGGGAGCGGGAGCGGAGACCGGAACCGGGTCCGAGAACGTAGGCGGGGCCGACCGGGCGGGGGCGACGGCCGAGGCCGGACGCGCCAGCGCGGCTTCGAGCTGGCGGGCCATGTCCGAGAG
>NZ_VRUW01000101.1:0-13838 GCF_008039475.1 Methylobacterium sp. WL12
TCCCGTAGCCGACCCGGTCGACGCCCGGACTGCCCTGCCGGCCGTGGCCCTGGCCCGCCTCCTCGTCAGCCTGTGCGCACCCATCTTCATCGCGTTGACCGGCGTGGCTGCGTACCTGTTCGGCACCCGGCACACGCTGGCGGAGACGCGGGCCTACCTGCTGAAGCGTGGGCTCGTGCTGATGGCGCTTGAGGTCCTCTACCTGTCGGAACTGTACTGGGGCGTGGCCAGCCCGACGCTCTGGCTGCAGGTCATCTGGTGCATCGGCGTCTGCATGATCGTCCTCGCGGTGCTGGTCGGCTTGCCACGTCCGATCCTGTTCACGGTGGGGCTGCTGGTCGTCTGCGGCCACAACCTCCTCGACCCGATCCACCTCCAGCCTGACCAACCGTTCTTCGCGGTCTGGGCGATGCTGCACCAGCGCGACGTCATCGCGTTGCCGTTTGGGCTGGTCGCCAAGACGACCTATCCGGTACTCCCGTGGATCGGCGTGATCGTGCTCGGCTACGCAATCGGCCCGTGGTTCCTGCCTACCGTCGCGGCGCAAACCCGCGAGCGCCGGTTTCTGGCCCTTGGCTGCGGGATGCTCGTCGCTTTCATGGTCCTGCGTCTGGCGAACGGCTACGGCGACAAGCCCTGGTTCGTCGTCGAGGGCGACGCGCTTCGAACCACGTTGAGCTTCGTCTCGCTGACGAAGTATCCCCCCTCGTTGTTGTTCCTGCTGCTGACGCTCGGGATCGGGGCGCTGCTCCTGGTTGCCCTTGAACGGATGCGCGACGCCCCGGTCGTCTCGGCCCTGGCGGTGTTCGGCGGTGCGCCGATGTTCTTCTACTTGCTCCACCTGACGATCCTGCGGCTCCTGTATCACGGTGCCGCCGCCATCTGGGGCCCGACGCAGGGCAGCGTGTTCGGCGTGGCAGATTATGGCTGGGTGCTGGCCTGGTACGTCGGCCTGGTCGTGCCCCTCTACTGGCCGACGGCTTGGTTCTCGCGCTTCAAGGCATCCCGACGCGAGATCGCCTGGCTCAGGTATCTCTAGTGGATGAAATCTGACGGATGGAACCCGTTCCCTGGGCCCACGCCCGGCCTCTTGCCGACCCTCGGAAGGTCCGCTCCCGGCTTGTTGAGGCAGCGGTCAACGACCGGGTTGGGTGGGAAGCAGCTTGGCTGCTTTCAGTCGCAAGACGTTCATAAGCGGACCTAGGATGACCCGCCGTCTCCGGATGGACGGTCCAACCCATCGCAGGGTCGAAGTTCGTTAAAGTCGGATGCCGACATCATCAGAGGCGATGCGACCAGCACGAAAGTGCTCTGCCTCGGGAGACAGGGTGATTCACGATTGCAAAGCCCCGGTCACGCGACATCTCGTGCTGGTCCGGCATGGCCAGAGCGTAGCCAACCGATCCGGCCTGTTCACGGGATTGCTGGACTCGCCCTTGACCGAGCAGGGCCGGAGGGAAGCCGAGGCAGCCGGCCGGCGTTTGGCAGAGTGCAACTGGCGCTTTTCCGCTGCCTTCACCTCGACGCTAACGCGGGCCGTCGTGAGCGGCCGGCTTATCCTCGATGCGCTCGGGCAACCCGGATTGGTCCCCCAAAGCTTCGCCGCGCTCGACGAGCGAGACTACGGGGACCTCAGCGGGCTCGACAAGATCGCCGCCGATGCGCGCTGGGGGGCGGAGCGGATCGAGACCTGGCGCCGCTCCTACGCAGAGGCGCCGCCGAACGGTGAGAGCCTGCGCGATACCGTCTCCCGTATCGTGCCATGCTACCTCCGAACCATCCAGCCGGCGGTCATGGGCGGAGACGTGCTCGTCGTCGCCTACGGCAATTGCCTGCGGGCCCTTGTGATGGCGCTCGAAGACCTCAGCCCGGCGGAGGTCGAGCACCTCGAACTCGCGACGGGCTCCGTCAGGATCTATGAGCTTGCCGCGGACACGACGATCAAGGCCCACTGGATCGACGGGTGTATCCGCCTGTCGGCCTCTCACAATGGGTCTCCGTGATCTGCGAAGGGGCACTTATTTCATCTATTTCAGTGATGGGAAGCATCTAATCATTCCGTTGGAGTGAATGAAAAGAACATGGGATTCTCCGGCATCACATCGGAGCCACCCATGTCCGCGCCCAGACTTTTCTCCCACGCTCGGTCAATGCGTGCCTTGGCCGGCACGAGAGCCATCCTTCCGGGACTGGGTCTCTGTATGGCGGTCACCGCCGCAGCGGTCGGCTTCGAGGCCGTCGAGGCGCATCTGTTCGGTCGCGCCTGGCTCGAAGCCCTGGTGCTGGCGATCCTGCTCGGGAGCGCGATCCGCACCGCCTGGACCCCGTCGCAACGTTTCTTTCCCGGCATCGCCTTCGGGGCCAAGACCGTACTGGAGATCGCGGTCGTTCTACTCGGGGCCTCGCTCAGCCTCACGACGATCCTCGCCGCCGGTCCGGGTCTGCTTTTCGGCATCGCGGGCGTCGTCGTGGTCGCGATCCTGTCGAGTTACGGCATCGGCCGAGCGCTCGGGCTGCATCCGCGCATGGCGATCCTCGTGGCCTGCGGGAACTCGATCTGCGGCAACTCGGCGATCGCCGCCACGGCACCGGTGATCGGCGCAGACGGCGAGGACGTCGCCGCCTCCATTGCCTTCACTGCGGTGCTAGGCGTGCTGGTGGTGCTCGGCCTGCCGCTGCTGGTGCCGCTGCTCGGCCTGTCGCCGATGCAGTACGGCGTGCTCGCCGGCCTTACCGTCTACGCCGTGCCGCAGGTGCTCGCCGCCACCGCGCCGGTCGCGGCGCTCAGCGTCCAGGTCGGAACCCTGGTGAAGCTCGTCCGGGTGCTGATGCTAGGCCCGATCGTCCTGGTGCTCTCGCTCGGCGCGAGCCGGCTGCGCGAGGAGACCGACGAGGCCGCCCCCGGCGTCACCGCGGGCGACCGCCCGGCCCGCGGCGGCCTCGCGATCCACCGCCTGGTGCCGTGGTTCATCCTCGCCTTCCTTGCGCTCGCGGGCCTTCGCTCGACGGGCCTGATCCCGCCGGTTGCGCTCGCGCCGATGTCGGAGACCGCCAACGTGCTGACCGTGGTCTCGATGGCGGCGCTCGGCCTCGGGGTCGACGTGCGCAGCGTCGCCAAGGCCGGGGCGCGGGTGACCCTCGCGGTGGTCGCCTCGCTCCTCGCCCTCGGCGCCGTCAGCCTCGGCCTGATCCGCGTGCTCGGCCTCGTCTGATCCGCGCTATGGCATCGATCCAACTCCTTGATGAAAGAACTGCCGTGACACGTTCGTCCCAATCTTCGTCCGAGGCGGTCGCGCAGGGGACGGGATGGTTGATGGGGCCGGGTCGCGAAGCGGCGGACGCGGCAGCCCTTCTCGACGGGTTCAGTGCGTGCCTCTCGGGGCTTGGCCTGCCACTGGCCCGCGCCACCACCCACGCGCCGACCCTGCATCCGTCGTTCCGCTGGGTAATGCGCGTCTGGCATCCAGGAGCGTCGAGCCTAGCCTTGCGTCGCCGCCACGGCATCGAGAGTACGCCGACGTTCCACGGCAACACCGTCGAGCGCGTAGTCGAGACCCGTACCCCGTTCCGATGCCGTCTCGACGGGGATGGGCCGCTGCCGTTTCCCGTGCTCGGCGAGCTTCGCACCGAGGGTCTAACCGACTACCTCATCGTGCCGCTGCGCGCCGCGCGTGGACGCATGGGCGCCGCCTCCTGGGCCACGGCGAGACCGGGCGGCTTCACGCCGATCGAGATCTGCACGTTGCTGGCGCTGGTCGAGCCGTTCTCGCTGCTGTTCGAGATCAAGGCGCTCGACGACATGCTAGGCGCGGTGCTGAGCGCCTATGTCGGACGCGACCCGGCGCGGCAAATCCTGACCGGCACGGTGCGGCGCGGCGACGTACGCTTGATGCGGGCCGCGATGATGCTGACCGACCTGCGCGGGTTCGGCGAACTGTCCGACCGGCAAAGCCCCGACCGTGTCGTGGCCGCCCTCAACCGGATGTTCGATGCCATCGTGCCGGCCGTCGAGGCGGAAGGCGGCGAGGTGCTGAAGTACATCGGCGACGGGCTACTGGCCGTGTTCGATGCCGATCGCGACGAGGCCGAGGCGCGCAGTGCCGCCTTGCGTGCCGCCGAGGCCGCGCTTGATGCGCTTGCGACCCTGCGCAACGGTGACAGGGCTGCCTTCGAGGTCGGCGTCGCACTTCATGTCGGGGAGGTCGCCTACGGCAATATCGGCGGCGGCGACCGGGTCGATTTCACGGCGATCGGCCGCGATCTCAACGTGCTCGCCCGCGTCGAGCGCCTGTGCAAGACCTACAACACGCCGCTGATCGCCACCGACACCTTCATCGACGGGTTGGCACATGCCCTTGAACCGCTCGGCACCGTCGCCTTGCGCGGTTTTTCCGAGCGTCACGCCCTGTTCGGGTGTCGCAGGACCGCGCCCGTCGGCGCGCCGGCGGCGTGACGCCGAGACGGCGTCCTTGATCGTCCCATTGGAGATCGAAACTTCTCAAATCATCGCGTTTGGAGATCATTCGTATCGCGAAAGACCGTTGGTGGGAATAAATCGTATCCCGTAGCATCTCCCTGGTCGCGAGGAATCGCCACGGGTCCGATGCCTTCGAACGCATCGACGCCGACATCCTTCAAGGGGAGAGACCATGCACGGACTGGACAGACCGATGAACCGCCGCCTCGTCCTGGGTGGCCTAGGGCTCGGAAGCCTCGGCGCCGCCATACCGGCCTGGGCGGCGGGCTCGGTGAAGCTTCCGCTGCCCGGCGGCCCGGACGAGCGGGCGCTGACCACGGCCTTTCCGGGCAAGGCCGAGATGATCCTCCAGCGCACTCATCCGCCGCTACTGGAGACGCCGTTCTCGGTGTTCGACGAGGGTGTATTCACCCCCAACGACCGCTTCTACGTCCGCTGGCACTGGGCCTCGATCCCGACCGAAGTCGATGCCGGCACCTTCCGGCTCAAGGTCCACGGCCATGTCGAGAAGGAGCTCTCGCTCTCGCTCGACGCCATCGCCGGCCTGCCGCGCTTCGAGATCGCCGCAGTGAACCAGTGCTCGGGCAATTCGCGCGGGTTGTTCGAGCCGCGGGTGACCGGCGCGCAATGGGCAAACGGTTCGATGGGCAACGCCCGCTGGACCGGCGTGCGCCTCAGGGACGTGCTCGAAAAGGCCGGGGTGAAGGCCGGTGCCGTGCAGGTGCGCTTCAACGGCCTCGACGAGCCGGTGGTCGACGACGCGCCCGACTTCAAGAAGTCGCTCGATCTCAAGCACGCCAACAATGGTGAGGTGATGATCGCCTACGCGATGAACGGCGAGCAATTGCCGCTGCTCAATGGTTTCCCGCTCCGGCTCGTGGTGCCGGGCTGGTACTCGACCTACTGGGTCAAGATGCTGTCCGACATCGAAGTGCTGGACAAGCCCGACGACGGGTACTGGATGAAGACCGCTTACCGCATTCCTGACGTGCCGGGCGCTAACATCAAGCCCGGTCAGACCGGCTTCAAGACGGTGCCGATCAACAGGATGGTGCCGCGCTCGTTCGTCACCAACCTGACCGATGGCGCCAAGGTGGCGGCCGGAACGCCGGTGGCGTTGCGCGGCATCGCCTTCGGCGGCGATTGCGGGGTGAAGGCGGTGGACTTCTCAGGCGACGGCGGCGCGACGTGGTTCCCGGCGCAGCTCGGCGCGGACGAAGGCCCCTACAGCTTCCGCCGCTTCGACGGCAGCTTGCCGGCATTGGCTGCCGGCAGCCACACGGTCAGGGTCCGCTGCACCAACACCAACGGCGTCGCGCAGCCCCTGGACCGGGTCTGGAACGGGGCCGGCTTCATGCAGAACGGCATCGAGGCCGTGTCCTTCCAGGCCGCTTGAGGAGAACAGCCATGAACCCGATCCGCCCTGCGGCCCTCATCGCCGCCCTCATACTGTCTCCCCTGGTGGCGTTCGCCGCTTCGGCTCCCGAGCCGATGCGCTTCACCTCGCAATCGATCGAATTCCCGACTTCCGACCGGATCTTCCCGGACGGGCCGGGGGCCGAGGCGGTCAACAACAACTGCCTCGCCTGCCACTCGGCCGGGATGGTGCTGACCCAGCCCAAGCTCACGAAGGCGCAGTGGACCGAGACCGTGAACAAGATGGTTCACGTCTACAAGGCGCCGGTCGATCCGGCCGACGTGCAGACCATCGTCGACTACCTCACGGCGTTGAAGCCGACGCCCTGAACCCCCGAATCCCGAGGCCGCCGCGTTTTTTTCGCCGGCCTCGGGGAATAGACCGCGCCCTCCGGCATCTCCCCAGGGCGATGCACGGCCAAACCGGTCTCGCATCACGCAATCCGAATTAGAACCAGCCCTCACGGCAGGCCCCGGCCGCCGAACGAGCGCGCATGCCAGAGAGACACGCTTCATGACCCACGTCCGCACCAGCCTCCGCGCCCTCCTCGCCGGAGCCGCCTTGCTCCTCGCCCAGGGCCAGCCCGGGTCCGCCGCTGGCTTCGACGGCGCGATCAAGAACAACGCCCTGGCGCTGAACGCCGCTGGGACCGTCGCCGCTGTGTCGAACAGCGAGGAGAGCGCCGTCATCGTCTACGACGTCGCCAAGGGCACGGTGCTGCGCCGCCTCGACGGCTTCGTCACGCCGCGCAACATCGTTTTCGCGCCGGACGGCGCCCGCTTCTACGTCTCCGACAGTGGCACCGGCCGGATCACGGTCTATGAGACCGCCACCGGCAAGGAAGCCGGCGTTCTCGCCGCCGGCCCCGGCGCGTTCGGCACGGTGCTCTCGGCCGACGGGGCCAAGCTCTACGTCAACAACGAGGCCGCGAGCACGCTGACCGTGTTCGACACCAGGACCATGCTCGCCGAGGCCGTGATCCCCGGCTTCGCGCAGCCGCGCCAGGGCGTGAAGCTGTCGCCTGACGGCAAGACCGTGTTCGTCACGAACTTCCTTGGCGACAAGATCACGTTGGTCGATACCGCCACCAACAAGATCACCGGTGAGATCGCCGGGTTCGACAAGCTGCGCGCCATCTCGATCACCAAGGACGGCAAGACGCTTTTTGCCGCCAACAGCGGCCGTAATACCATCGGCGTGGTCGATGTCGCCGCCCATAAGGTCACCTCCGAAGTGGAAGTGGGCAAGGACCCCTACGGCGCCGCACTGACCCCGGACGGGCGCTTCGTCTATTCGGGCAACCTGAAGGACAACTCGCTCTCGGTGATCGACACCGGCACCCTCAAGGTCGTCGCCACGGTGACCGGCCTGAACGAGCCGCGCCAGGCGATCGCGTTCTCGGCCGACAACGCCCATGCCTACGTCCTCAACCGCGACCTCAGCGTCGCCGTAGTGGACCGGGCGAAGAACGCGGTGGTCTCGACGATGAAGCCCTGAGGCGACGCGCGCCGGGGGCCTTATCGCCCCCGGCGCGTTCTCGTCGTCGATACGTCACGAACGCAGGACAAAAACCCCATGCTCGGCCTGTTCCAGCGCAAGGACCGCCTCATCGTGCACGGCGAGGCGCCCTACAATGCCGAGCCGCCGCTCGATCGCCTGCGGGCGGCCTTCCTCACCGACCAGGCCGACTTCTACGTCCGCAGCCACGGCGACATCCCGGACCTCGACGCCGACGGCTACCGCCTGACTGTCGACGGGATGATCGCGACGCCCCTCGAATTGTCCGTCGCCGATCTGAAGGCACGCTTCGCGCACGTCACCGTCACGGCGGTGATGCAATGCGCCGGCAACCGCCGGGCCGACATGCTGGCGGTGGCCCCGGTCGCCGGCGACCCGTGGGCGGCCGGCGCCATCGGCAACGCGGAATGGACTGGGGTGCGGCTCGCCGACGTCCTGCACGCCGCCGGGATCGATGCGGGCAGTCCGCGCCACGTCGCCTTCGAGAGCCACGACCGTATCGCGGGGTCGGACATACGCTTCGGCGCCTCGATCCCGCTCGCCAAGGCGCTGGCGCCCGAGACGCTGCTCGCCTTCGCGATGAACGGCGAGCCTCTCGCCCCCGAGCACGGCTATCCGTTGCGCGTGGTGGTGCCGGGATTTGCCGGCATCCGCAGCCCGAAATGGCTCGCCCGCATCACGGTGCAGGACCACCCCTCCGACAACCCGATGCAGGCCGACGACTACAAGCTGTTTCCGCCCGACGTGACCGCCGAGACCACGGACCCCGCCCACGGCATCACCATCGAGGCGATGCCGCTCAACAGCGCGATCTGCGAGCCCGCCCGCGGCGCAGCGTTGAAGCCCGGCCGGCACGCGATCCGCGGCTACGCCATCGCCAGCGATCGCGCGGTCGCCCGCGTCGACGTCTCGACGGATGGCGGCCGCAGCTGGGCGCAGGCCCGGATCGACCGCGATGCCGACGCGCCCTACGCCTGGACGTTCTGGGAGATCGACCGCGAGCTGACCGCGGGCGAGCACGAACTCGCGGTGCGGGCCTGGGACTCCGCCGGCCAGACCCAGCCGGCCGCGCCCGACGACACCTGGAACTACAAGGGCTACCTCAGCGCCGCCTGGCACCGGGTACGGGTCACTGTGGCCTGACCGTCACGCCCAGAGCAGGGCGGTGGCCGCAAGGCCCGAGATCGCGATCAGCAAGGCCACGATCCCGACGGTGAGGATGCGCGGCATCATCGGGATCTCGGCATCGGCGAGACGCGCCCGGATCGCCCGGTCCCGCCATGCGGCGCCGGCGAACGAGGCAAGCGCGCAGGCGATCAACGTGAGCGACAGCACCTTCAGCGGCCAGACCGCCAGCACCTCCCGCAGGAAGCGCTGCGCGGCCAGGCCGACGCCGAGGAAGGCGAGCCCGGTGCGAAGCCACGCCACGAACGTACGCTCGGCTGCCAGAACCGTCCGGTCCTCGGCGAGCCTCACCCGGGGATCGTCGGGGTGCACGGGTTTCGCAGGATCGCTCATCCGGCATCCGCCGTCGCGATCAGGTCGAGCAACGCGTCGGCGGCCCGGCTGCGGTAGCGCTCCTTGTGGCGCAGCACCCGGAACGGCCGGCTCGGCAGGGCGAACGCCGCCCGCACCAGGGTTCCGGTCCGAAGCGCGGCGGCGACCACGGTCTCGGACAGGACGGCGGCCCCGCCCCCGGCCTCGACGGCGGCGCGCACCGCCTCGTTAGAGGGCAGTTCGAGCGTGACCCGAAGCTGGGCGGCTGCGAGGCCGGCCGCACCCAGGGCCGCCTCGAAGGCCGAGCGGGTTCCCGATCCCGCCTCGCGCAGCACCCAGTCGGCCCCGGCGAGATTTTCGGGTTCGAGGTCGGTCGCCCCGGCGAAGGCATGGCCAGGGGCGACCACGAGGACCAGTTGGTCCTGCGCGATGGTGGTGCTCGCAAGCGTCGGGTCGTCGAGCGCCCCCTCGACGAAGCCGAGTTCGGCCTGCCCGGCGCGCACCGCGTCGGCGGCGTCGGTGGTGTTGCCCACCGCCAACCGGATAGCGATCTCAGGGTAGGCCCGGCGGAAGGCGACGAGGTGGCGAGGCAGCCAGTCGCTGGCGATGGTCTGGCTGGCGTAGAGCGCCAGCGTCCCGCGCCGCAGGCCGCTGAGGTCGGCGAGCACCAGTTCGGCGGCCTCGGCCCGGGCGAGCACGGCGCGGGCCTCGACGAGAAATATGCGCCCCGCCTCAGTCAGCTCGATCCCGCGGCCGACCCGGTGAAAGAGCTTGGTGGCGTGTCGCCCCTCGATGTTGGCGATCGCCGTGCTGACCGCCGACTGGACGAGGTTCAGCGCTTCGGCGGCCCGCGTCACGTGCTGTCGCTCGGCCACCGCCACAAAGATGCGGAGTTGGTCGAGGGTCATGGTTGCCGCTGCGGAACCGGCAGTCCACGGACTTGCGCGTCGACCGACTGCGCGACGATCAACAGCCGCGCCTCGTCGGTGCGACCCGTGACGACGTAGGACATGCCGCCATCGACCCAGGAGAAGGCGGCGATGTCGCCCTCGCGGGCGAAGCGGAACACCGTGCGGCCATCCGCATCGCCTACGCGGCTGTAGAGTGTCAGCCGGGTGCCGTGGTCGTCATCGTACATCAGCATCGCGGCGGATTCGGAACCCGCCGGCAGCAGCCGGCCGCCCATCAGGCGGAAGCCGTACGCCGTAAGGTCGGGGGTGGTCACCGCCCGGCCGAGGCGCTTCGAGAGCCACGTAACAAGGTGCGGCTTCTCGTCGGCGCGCACCTCCACCGGATGCACCGCCTCGACCACGTAGGTGCGGAAGGCCGCCACCGCGTCGTCGGTCGCTGGCTCGGTTCGCGCGAGCGTGACCGTGGGTACCTGCCGCGCGGCATGGCCGAACCAGCCGGCGGCGCCGCCGACCGCGAGGCAGAGCACGGCCGCAGCCGCGACCGGAAGCCAGCGGTAGGTTATCGGGCGATGTCGCGAGCGGATGTTGGCCACCCGGAGCCGCGCCGGAATCGCCTCCTCGGCGATCGGCGCGAGGCGGGCACGCAAGCGCTCGCGTAGGGCGCGATCCGCCGAGACCTCCGCCGCCCGCGCGGGGTTTCCCCTGAGCCATGCCTCGACCAGCGCCTGCCGCTCCGGTTCGAGACGACCGTCGATCAGGCCGTGGAGGTCGTCCTCGCCGACCGGGCGCGGATCCCCGCTCATTTCACCCTCCTCAAGAGTCCGGTCCGGCCAGTTTCCAGAAAACCGCGCATCCGCGTCCGGGCCCGGCTCAACCGCGACATCACCGTGCCGAGCGGTACCCCGAGCACCTGGGCCGCCTCGGCATAAGACAGATCCTCGACCGCGACGAGGAGCAGCACCGAGCGCTGCTCCTCGGGCAGGGTGTCGAGCCCGGTGAGCACGTCGCGTGCCCCCATAGCGGCCTCGGGGTCGGCACCCGGATCGGGCACCTGCTCCAAAGCCTCAGCGCCGACATCGATGCCGCGCCGGCCCCGGCGTCGAACAGTGCCAAGGAACAGGTTGCGCTCGATCGTGAACAGCCAGGCTCGCAGGTCGCCGTCGCGGCGACGTCCGGACCAGGCGGACAACGCCCGCTCCAAAGTGTCCTGGACGAGGTCGTCCGCCGCTTCGCGGTCCCGCAACAGTGCGACTGCGTAGCGCCGCAACGCTGGGATCTGCGGTTCGATGAGGGCGGCGATCTCGTCCACGAGGCTTTACCGATTAGGGCTTGGCGATGTGCCATGCACCGTTGAGGAATCCGTCGCCGGTGATGTCGCCGGGCTTCGTATCCTTGGCGAAGGTGTAGAGCGGCTTGCCCTTGTGGGCCCACTGCATCGTGCCGTCGTCCCGCGTCACCATCGTCCAGTCGCCACTAGCAGCCGAGCCGGAGGCGGCCATCAGTGCCGGCCAGTTGGCGGCGCAGGGGCCGTTGCACATCGACTTGCCGCCCATGTCCTTGTCGAAGGTGTAGAGGGTCATGCTCTTGGAATCGACGAGCGCCGGCCCCTTGGCAGTCTCGGCCGTTATCGCAGGCGCAGCGGCCTGGGCGGCGACGGCGGAGAAGGCGAAGGCCGCAAAGGCGGCGCGGATCAGCATGGTGCGCATGAGTGAGGTCTCCGGCGGTCTACCATGACCGCATCGGGAGAGATGCCGAACGGGCGCGTCTATTCCACTGACATTTGGAAAAGATCGATCACATCGGCAGGGCCACCAATTCGTCCCCGGCCAGGGAATAAAGCCGTTTCCCCGGCATCTCTCCCATCGACAACGAACGAGGAGGACGGCCCATGCGCGGAGCACTGGGATTTGCGCTCACGGCCGCCGTGATGGCCGGCGGCCTCGTCGGCGGCCGGATGATGATGCCCCCGACGCTGGCCGCCGCCGAGCCGCCGGCCATCGTCTCCGCGTCCTTCGACGCGATGATGGCGCAGTCGATGACGCGGATGCATGCCGACATGATGGTCCCGCCTTCGGGCGATCCGGACCGCGACTTCGCTGCGATGATGATCCCGCACCACGCGGGCGCGATCGCGATGGCCCAGGCAGAGCTCCTCTACGGCAAGGATCCGGTCCTGCGCCGCCTCGCGCAGGGGATCATCGTCGAACAGGGCCAGGAGATCGCGGTGATGCGCCGGGCGCTCGCCGATCTCCCTCCCGCGCCGGATTCGTCTGCCGCAGCCACCCACCTTCACCACCATGGCACGGCCCCTGCCGCCGAGATGCCTTCGGAGATCTGCCGATGAAGACCGCCCTCACCCTCCTCGCGCTCGCGATGCTCTCCGGCTCGGCTCTCGCCGGGCAGGCCCCGGGTGCAGCCTTTGCACCGGACGTGCCGGTCAGCGGCAGGGACCGGTTCTATACGTCGGACCAGTTCTCCAACACGGTCTCGGTGGTCGATCCCGCCGCCAACGTCCTGCTCGGCGTGATCCGGCTCGGCGACCCGACGCCGATGAACCTGAGCCCGCTCTATCGCGGCCAGCTCCTCGTCCACGGCATGGGCTTCTCGCCCGACCACAGGACGCTGCTCGCGGTCTCGATCGGCTCGAACTCCGTGAGCTTCATCGACACGGCGACCAACACGGTCCGCCACACCGCCTATGTCGGCCGCGCGCCGCACGAGGCCTTCTTCACGCCGGACGGCCGAGAGGTCTGGGTGAGCGTGCGCGGCGAGGACTACATCGCCGTGCTCGATGCCGCGACCGCCAAGGAGACGCGCCGAATCACCGTGCCGAACGGGCCCGGCATGACGATCTTCTCGCCGGACGGCGCCTACGGCTATGTCTGCTCCAGCTTCAGCCCCGAGACGGTGGTGATCGACACGAAGACCCACTCCATCGTCGGGCGCGTGAAGCAGGAGAGCCCGTTCTGCCCCGACATCGCCGCAACACCGGACGGCAAGCAGGTGTGGTTCACCCTCAAGGATGTCGGCCGGACCCAGGTGTTCTCTGCGACGCCGCCATTCGCGCCGCTGAAGACGATCGAGACCGGGCCGATCACCAACCACGTCAACATCGTCTCGACCAAGGCCGGCCAGTTCGCCTACGTGACGATCGGCGGCCTGAACCAGGTCAAGGTGTTTCGCACCGACGACTTCACCCAGGTCGCCACCATTCCGACCGGCGCCCTACCGCACGGGCTCTGGCCCTCGGGCGACGGCAGCCGCGTCTATGTCGGCCTGGAGAACGCCGACAAGGCGGCGGTGATCGACACCGCGTCGAACACGGTGATCGCCGAGGTGCCGATCGGGCAGGGTCCGCAGGGCGTCGCCTACGTCCCGAACGCCGTGCCGGAGGGCGACGGAATGCAAAACCTCCAAGCGCTGGGCGCAGCCGGCAAGACCAGCGCGCTGACGCTCGCGGGTACCGATGGCAAGCCGGCGACGCAGGTCACCCTGTTCGACCAGGGCGTGTTGCAGACGCTGCAGGCCGCGGTAACGGGACTGCCCTCGAAGATGCCGTTCGTGCTGGCGCTGGCCGCCGATCCGAAGGGGGCCGCAGGCCTGGAGCCGCTCGCCGCCTTCATGACCAACCCGGCCGGCGCGGCCATCGTCAACGCGATCGGCCCGATCCGCCAGATCACCCGCACGGATGCCGGCGCGAGCCGGCGCTACCTCGTGGTGGTCTCGGGCAAGCCCGGTGAACTCGGCGGCGTCGTCCAGATGCAGACTGTGGATTGAACGGGCGGCCTCACGAGCGCGGGAAGCGGGAATCCGAGAGCATGCGTTCGCAGCGCGCGTCCAGCTGCAACGTCTGCTTTCAAGGCCTCCATTGGCTTGCTTCTATGACCGAGTAGGGTCGGGACCCGTCCGTCCGCTCTACGACTGGGCTGGGTGGTTCTCTGCCGGTCCGTTTTCGAGCGGTGTTGAACGGCTTCCACTTCCAGATCTGTTTTGGCGCGACATTTGCCCTGTCTGAGCA
>NZ_VRUW01000102.1:0-13720 GCF_008039475.1 Methylobacterium sp. WL12
GACTACCGCGCTGCTCGATCGCCTCACCCACCACTGCCACATCCTAGAGACCGGAAACGACAGCTTCCGCTTCAGGGCAAGTGCCGCAGCCGGAAAGCCGAAAAGGAGCCGCACCGTGAGTTGACCAGACCCACCCAATGATAAACATCAACCCCTGAACCTGGGTCACTTCTCAACGAAAACGCCGGGTCAACTCTCAGCGGAAATCAACACCGGGCTTCTAACATCCAATATTAAGATTGACGCCGTGTCTTCGGTCCGCCGAGATCGCCTTGCGGTTGCGTCCTGCGACGGACCGCACGTCCGGTCCGGGCCGCCGTCGCAGACGGCCGGCGCGATCTTTCAGGCCTGGCCCGGTCGGGGCTTGTCGCCCGATTCGAAGCGGGAGTACGGTCCCTTCGCCCAGCCGCGCGATGACGTCGGCGGGCTCAGGGAGTGGAAGCATTGGATTTTTCCCCGTCCTCGACGCAGGAGCGCTGGCTCAAGCGCGTGCGCGACTTCATGGCCGCCGAGGTCTACCCGGCGCTCGACGCCGTGAAGGCCGAGACGGCGCAGACCGTGCCCGACCGCTGGGCGCCCTCCGAGGCGATCGAGGGCCTGAAGGCGAAGGCGCGCGCGGCCGGCCTATGGAACCTGTTCCTGCCGCCCTCGCCCGAGCACGACACCGAGGAATTCCGGGGTGCCGGGCTGACCAACCTCGACTACGCGCGCTGCGCCGAGGAGATGGGCCGGATCGCGTGGGCCTCGGAGGTGTTCAACTGCTCGGCGCCCGACACCGGCAACATGGAGGTGCTGCACCGCTACGGCAGCGCGATGCACAAGGAGCGCTGGCTCAAGCCCCTGATGGCCGGAGAGATCCGCTCCGCCTTCCTGATGACCGAGCCGGAGGTCGCCTCCTCGGACGCGACCAACATCGCGACCTCGATCCGCCGCGACGGCGACCACTACGTCGTCAACGGCCGCAAGTGGTGGTCCACCGGCGTCGGCGACCGGCGCTGCAAGGTCGCGATCGTCATGGGCAAGACCGACCCCGACGCGCCGCGCCACCAACAGCAATCCCAGATCTTCGTGCCCCTCGACGCGCCCGGCGTCGAGATCAAGCGGATGCTCTCGGTGTTCGGCTACGACGAGGCCCCACACGGCCACGCCGAGGTGATCCTGCGCGACGTGCGCGTGCCGGCCGAGAACCTGATCCTCGGCGAGGGCCGCGGCTTCGAGATCGCCCAGGGCCGCCTCGGGCCGGGGCGCATCCACCACTGCATGCGCACCATCGGCGCGGCCGAGGCCGCCCTGGAGGCGATGGTGCGCCGCCTGCTCTCGCGCACCGCCTTCGGTAAGCGGCTGGCCGACCAGTCGGTCTGGGAGCAGCGGGTGGCGGAAGCCCGCATCGACATCGAGATGACGCGGCTGCTCTGCCTGAAGGCCGCCGACATGATGGACAAGGTCGGCGCCAAGGCGGCCAAGCTCGAGATCGCGATGATCAAGGTCGCCGCCCCGCGCATCGCGCTGAAGGTGCTCGACGACGCGATCCAGGCCCATGGCGGCGCCGGCGTCTCCGACGACTTCGACCTGGCGCGGACCTACGCCCACGTCCGCACCCTGCGGCTGGCCGACGGACCGGACGAGGTGCACAACCGCTCGATCGCGCGCCTGGAATTCGCCCGGCACAGCAACGCGGGCCCCGCCGCGTGAGCGAGACCGGGGACGCCGCCTTCGCCGGCACCAAGCCGGTCGACCCGCGCCACCGGATCGACGAGGCCGCGCTGTCGGCCTGGATGGCCGGGCACGTGGCGGGCTTTCGCGGCCCGCTCGCGCTGCGCCAGTTCAAGGGCGGCCAATCGAACCCGACCTATCGGCTGGAGACGCCGGGCGGGGCCTACGTGCTGCGACGCAAGCCGTTCGGCCCGCTGTTGCCCTCGGCGCACGCGGTCGAGCGCGAATACCGCCTGATCCGGGCGCTGCACGGCACCGGCTTCCCGGTGCCCCGCGCCGACGCGCTGTGCGAGGATGCCGGCGTCATCGGCGCGGCCTTCTACGTGATGGAGGCGGTCGAGGGCGCGGTGCACTGGAACGCGGCCCTGCCCGACCTCGGGCCGGCGGAACGGCGCGGCGTCTACGAGGGGATGATCGCGACACTGGCGCGCCTGCACCAGACCGACCACACCGCGATCGGGCTCGGCGATTACGGGCGGCCGGGCAACTACTTCGCCCGCCAGGTCGATCGCTGGACCAGGCAGTACCGCGCCGCCGAGGGCGACCGGCTCGAGGCGGCCGAGCGGCTGATCGCGTGGCTGCCGCGGACCGTGCCGGAGCAGGACCGCGTCTCAATCGTCCACGGCGACTACCGCCTCGACAACATGATCTTTTCGGGCGGCCGCGTGGCCGCGGTGCTCGATTGGGAACTCTCGACGCTGGGCGATCCGCTCGCCGACTTCAGCTACCTGCTGATGCACTGGGTGCTGCCGGCGGACGGGCGCAGCGCGCTCGGCGGCCTCGACCTCGGGAGCCTCGGCATCCCGGCGCAGGCGGAGGCGGTGGCGCTCTACTGCCGCGAGACCGGGCGCGACGGCCTGCCCGACCTGAACTGGTACTTCGCCTACAACCTGTTCCGCCTGGTCGGCATCCTGCAGGGCATCGCCGGGCGGATGAAGGCCGGCACCGCCGCGAGCGACCACGCCGCCGACATGGCGGCCCGCGTCCCCAAGCTCGCCGACGCGGCCTGGTCCTTCGCCGTGAAGGCCGGGGCCTGACCGCGATGGCTCGGATCGTCGTCGTTACCGGCGCTGCGGGCGGCATCGGCCGCGCCCTCTGCGCGCGGTTCGCGGCGGACGGCGCGACGGTCGTCGCCGCCGACATCGATGCGGCCGGCGCTGCCGAGACCGCGGCCGAGGTCGGCGGCACGCCCGCGACCTGCGACGTGGGCGAGGCCGAGAGCGTCGCCGACCTCGTCGCGCACACGATCCGCAACCACGGCCGGGTGGATGTCTACGCCTCGAATGCCGGCATCCTGCTCCGCGATCCCGATCCCGAGAACGCGGCCTCCGCAGCGGAAGCCGACTGGGCCAGCGCCTGGGCCGTCAACGTCATGGGCCACGTCCACGCGGCGCGGGCGCTGCTGCCGGATTGGATCGCCCGGCGCTCCGGGAGCTTCCTCGCCACGGTTTCCGCGGCGGGGCTCCTCAGCCAGATCGGCAGCGCCACCTATTCCACCACCAAGCACGCTGCGCTCGGCTTCTGCGAGCACCTGGCGATCACCCATCGCGATCACGGCATCCGCGTCGCCGCGCTGTGTCCGCAGGGCGTCGACACGGCGATGGTGCGCGGCGCCTCCCCGCGCGAGCCGGCTCTGCGCGACGGCCTGCTCAGCCCTGACGCCGTAGCCGAGGCGGCGTTCACGGGGCTCGCGGAGGGCCGATTCCTGATCCTGCCGCACGGCCAAGTCGCCGCGTACGTGCGCCGCAAGGCCGACGACCACGACCGCTGGATCGGCGGCATGGCCAAGCTCAGACGCGCGAGAGGATGATCCGATGTCGCTGTTCGATCTCACCGGCAAGGTCGCCGTCATCACCGGCTCGTCCCGGGGAATCGGCCGCGCCATCGCCCTGCGCATGGCCGAGCAGGGGGCGCGGGTGGTGGTGTCGTCGCGCAAGCGCGAGGCCTGCGACGCGGTCGTGGCCGAGATCGAGGCGGCGCACGGCGCGGGCCGCGCGATGGCGGTGCCGGCCAGCATCTCGGTGAAGGACGACCTCGTCCGCCTGATCTTCGAAACCCGCGAAAAATTCGGGGAAGTGGACGTGCTGGTCTGCAATGCCGCCAGCAACCCGTATTACGGCCCGCTCGCCGAGATCAAGGACGAGCAATTCCAGAAGATCCTGTCGAACAACGTCGTCTCGAACCACTGGCTGATCCAGCTCGTGGCGCCGTCGATGATCGCCCGGCGGGACGGCGCGATCGTCATCGTCTCCTCGATCGGCGGCCTCAAGGGCTCGCCGGTGATCGGCGCCTACAACGTCTCGAAGGCCGCCGACATGCAGCTCGCCCGCAACTACGCGGTCGAGTACGGCCCGCACAACGTCCGCGTGAATTGCATCTGCCCCGGCTTGGTACGCACCGACTTCGCCCGCGCCCTCTGGGAGGACCCGAAGGTTCTGGAAGCCGCGACCTCGGGCGCCCCGTTGCGCCGCATCGGCGAGCCGGACGAGATCGCGGGCGCCGCGATCTTCCTCGCCTCCGCCGCGGGGCGGTTCACGACCGGTCAGGCGATCGTGGTGGATGGCGGCGTGACGATCGCCAGCGGGGCGATCGGGTAAGAGAGACGATCGCTCGAAGCCCTGTGCGGCCCCCTCTCCCGTTCGGGAGAGGGTTGGGGTGTGGGGTCAGGTCGATCCGGACAGGGCACGCCCCTCACCCTGTCCCTCTCCCGAACGGGAGAGGGGACCAGCGGCACCTTCGGCAACCCGAGAAGTCGCAGCCGCGCGAAGGTTGGAGGGTGGCGCTTTCAGCCTGCGTTCCGCGCCGCCTTGTCGTACCCGGCGAAGCTCCCGCCTTCCGCGACGAGCTTTTCCAACAGGGCCGAGGGTGTGAATTCCGGCCCGTGCTCGGCTTCGAAAGCCTTCATCCGAGCCAGGATCGTGTCGAGGCCGATGGCGTCGGCCCAGTGCATCGGGCCGCCGGTGTAGACCGGCCAGCCGTAGCCGTTGATCCACACCGTATCGATGTCGGAGGCCCGCAGCGCCTTGCCCTCTTCGAGGATCTTGGCGCCCTCGTTGACCATCGGATAGAGGCAGCGCTCCAGGATCTCCTGGTCCGTCACGGTGCGGCGGGCGATGCCCTTGCGCTCGGACACCTGACGGATCACCGCATCGACTTCGGACGAGGGCGTGGACTGCCGGTTCTCGTCGTAATCGTAGAAGCCGCGCCCGGTCTTCTGTCCGCGGCGGTCCTGCTCGCACAGGATGTCGCGCACGCTCTCGCCCTTCGAGGTCTCGGCCGACCAGCCGATGTCGAGGCCGGCGAGGTCGCTCATCGCGAACGGCCCCATCGGCAGACCGACGCCCTCGACCACGCGGTCCACGTCCTGCGGCAGGGCGCCTTCGAGGATCAGCTTGTTGGCCTCGCGTTGGCGCTGCTCCAGCATGCGGTTGCCGACGAAGCCGTGGCAGACGCCGACCAGCACCGCGACCTTGCCGATCCGCCGCCCCAGGGCCATCGCGGTGGCGATCACGTCTGGTGCGGTCTTCGCGCCGCGAACCACTTCGAGGAGCCGCATGATGTTGGCCGGCGAGAAGAAGTGCATGCCGATCACGTCCTGCGGGCGCTTCGTCATGCCGGCGATCACGTCGATGTCGAGGTAGGAGGTGTTGGAGGCGAGGATCGCGCCCGGCTTAGCGATGGCGTCGAGCTTCTCGAAGATCGTGCGCTTGAGGTCCATGTCCTCGAACGCCGCCTCGATGATCAGGTCGCACGCGGCGAGGTCGGCGAAGTCGAGGCTGTCGGTGAGCAGCCCCATCCGGGTCTCGACGTCGGCGGCGGTGATGCGGCCCTTCTTGGCCGAGCCGTCGTAGTTCCTGCGGATCGTCTTCAGCCCGCGCTCCAGCGCCTCGGGCTTGGCCTCGACGATCGTCACCGGGATGCCGGCGTTGAGGAAGTTCATGCTGATGCCGCCACCCATCGTGCCGGCGCCGATGATGCCGACGCGGGCGACCGCGCGGGTCGGCGTGTCCTTGCCCAGGCCCGGGATCTTGGCGGCCTCGCGCTCGGCGAAGAAGACGTGGCGCTGGGCGATCGACTGGGCGCCGTGCATCAGCCGCTCGAAGGTCTCGCGCTCGAAGGCCATGCCTTCCGCGAACGGTCTATTGCAGGCCGCCTCGACGCAGCGGATGCAACCCTCCGGCGCCTCGAAGCCGCGGAACTTCTTCGCATTCGCCTTGCGGAAGGCCTCGAAAAGGCCGGGGTTGTCGCGACCCTCGGCGATCCGGTCGTCGCGGTCGCGGATGCGCGGCGAGGCCTGCCCCTCGGCCAGGACGCGCTCGGCGAAGGCGACCGCGTCGGCCACCAGCGTGTCCGCGCCGGTCAACGCATCGACGAGCCCCATCGCCTGCGCGGCCTTGGCGCCGACGGGCTGGCCCGAGGTGATGATTTCCAGAGCCTTCTGCGGGCCGACCACCCGCGGCAGGCGCTGCGTGCCGCCGGCGCCCGGCACGAGGCCGAGCTTGACCTCCGGCAGGCCGAGCTTGGCCGAGGGCGTCGCGACCCGGTGGTGGCAGGCGAGCGCAAGCTCGAGGCCGCCGCCGAGCGCCTGCCCGTGGATCGCGGCGACCACCGGCTTGAACGAGGTCTCGATGATGTCGAGCAGCTCACCCAGGCCCATGCCGCGAGGCGGCTTGCCGAACTCCGTGATGTCGGCGCCGCCCGAGAACAGCTTGCCCGAACCGGTGAGCACGATCGCGCCGACCGCCTCGTCCGCGCCCGCTTCCGCGATCCGGTCGCGCAGGCTCTCGCGGACGGCCGAGCCAAGCGCGTTCACCGGCGGCGAGGCCAGAGTGATCACGGCGATGCGGCCGTCGCGGCGGAGGGTGGTCGGGGTGTCGGTCATGCTGGCTTCCTCATCGTCGCCGCGCCCGGTTCGCTCCGGGCGTCGGCCGTTTTCGAGATCGGGGTCCGGCCCTGTCGGCGAGGCTCAGCCAGCGACGACGCCGCGTGCCCGCAGGTCCGCGATATGCTCCGAATCGAGGCCGAGTTCCGTGAGCAGCGCGTCGGTGTGCTCGCCGAGGCTCGGCGGCGGCCGGCGCACCGGCGGCCGGTCGCCGTCGAGGCGATAGGGCGGCGCGAGGACGGGCGAGCGGCCCGCGTGCAGCATGCCGGCCTGCGCCGTGCGCTCGGAGCGGAAAGCCTCTTGCAGGCCCGCGACCTCGCCGCAGGGGATGCCCGCGGCGCGAAGCGCCTCGATCAGCGCCGCCCGCGGGATGCGGGTGAGCTCGCGGTCGATCTCGGGGGCGAGCCGTGCGCGATGGCGCGAGCGGCCGAGGTTGGTCGCGAAGTCCGGGTCGGCGGCGAGGTCTTCGCGGCCGATCACCGTGCAGAAGCGGCGATACTGGCCGTTGTTGCCGACCGTGATCACGAGGGGACCGTCCGCCGCCTCGAACACGCCGTAGGGCACGATCGCCGGGTGGGCGTTGCCGACCCGCTCGGGATCGCGGCCGAGGGCGAGGGCCGCGAGGCCGACATAGGAGGTGAGGCTGAGGCCGGAATCGTAGAGCGCCATCTCGACGTGGCGGCCGCGCCCGGTGCGGTGGCGTTGCAGCAGCGCGGCGAGCACCGCCTGCGCCGCGTACTGGCCGGTGAACAGGTCCACCGCCGCCACGCCGAACTTCAGCGGCGGCTCCTCGGGCCGGCCGTTCAACGCCATCAGCCCGGACTCGCCCTGCACCACGAGGTCGTAGCCCGGCCGGTCCGCCTCCGGCCCGTCGCCGACGTAGCCGGCCACCGAGCAGTAGACCAAGCCCGGGTTCTCGGCCGAGAGGCGCGCGTAGCCGAGGCCGAGCTTGTCGGCGCCGCCGCGCTTGAAGTTCTGGATCAGCACGTCGCAGCCGGCGGCGATCCTGCGCGCCAGGTCCGCGCCCTCTTCGGTCGCGAGGTCGAGGCCGAGCGAGCGCTTGTTGCGGTTCACGCTGTCGAAATAGGTGGTGTTGCCCGGGCTGGTGGCGACGCCCCAGTCGCGGGTGTCGTCGCCGCGCTCGGGATGCTCGACCTTGATCACGTCGGCGCCGAGGTCGGCGAGCACCTGTCCACACCACGGGCCGGCCAGCACGCGCGACAGGTCGAGGACGCGGATGCCCGACAGCGGCAGGTCCTGTTCCGTCGTCGGCTCCATCGGTTCCTCCAGATCCTGAATTCGGCGCGTCTGCAGCGCCGCCCGGCGTCGCGCCCGGCCTTCCGGTTTCGAAAAACCGGTATGTTCGGTTGACAGCGACCGCCATCGGCATAAATCGAATTTCGCAATCATGGAACAGCGGCCCGCCCGAGGTCGCGTCTGGGAGGTTGGCGTGTCGCATCCGGCGATCCGAGAGGCCGAATCGCCAGCGGAGGCTCGGGCGGAGGCTCGGGCGCGGCACTTCCCCGAAGCCTGCGACTGGGACGGCGCGATCGAGGTCGGAACGATTCCGGACCTGCTCGCGGCCGGCGTCGCCGGGGCGAAGGGGCCGGCTTTCGATTTTCGCGGACGCGCGATCGGCTTTCCCGAATTCGCCGACCACGTCGAGGCGATCGCCGCCGGCCTGATCCGGCTCGGGTTGGCGCCCGACGCCACGATCGGCCTGCACCTGCCGAACACCCCGTTCCACCCTGTGGCGTTCTTCGCCGCAGCCCGCGCCGGGCTGCGGGTGGCGCACCTGTCCGGCCTCGATGCGCCGCGGGAACTTGCGCACAAGCTCGGCACCACCCGCGCCCGCGTCCTCGTGACCACCAACCTGCCCGGCTTCCTGCCGGTGGCGCTGACGCTGCTCGACGAGGGCGCCGTGGACACCGTCCTCGTCGGCGACGACGCGGAATGGGGCGCCTCCACCGTGCTGGAGCCCCTGCCGATCCCGGACCGCTCCGGCGTCGTACCGCTGGCCGCGTTGCGCAGCGCGCCGCGCCCGGCCGCCTGGCCGCAGCGCAAGCCCTCCGACGTGATGCTGCTGCAATTCACCGGCGGCACCACCGGCCTGCCGAAGGCGGCGATGCTGACCCACGGCAACCTGACGGCCGCCGTCTCGATGTACCGGCTCTGGACAGACGACGGCGACGAGGGCGAGGCCTCGGCCCGCGCCGTCTGCGTTCTGCCGCTGTTCCACATCTACGCGCTGACGACGGTGCTCCTGCGCGGCATCCGCGGCGGCACGCAGATCCTGCTGCGCCAGCGCTTCGACCCGGAGGAGATCGTCGCCGACATCGAAGTCCGCCGCGCCACGGCGCTGCCGGGGGTGCCGACGATGTGGTTCGCGCTGCTGAATCGCCCCGGCATCGAGGCGGTGGACTTCTCGTCGCTCCGCTCGTGCATGAGCGGCGGCGCGCCCCTGCCCTTCGACGTGATGGGCCGCCTGAGCCGGCTGATGGGCGTCAACCTCGGGGTCGGCTGGGGCATGACCGAGACCTCGCCTGCCGGCACCCGCCTGCCGCGCGCGGCCGAGCGCCGGCCCGGCGTGATCGGCATCCCGTTGAAGGGCATCGCCATGCGGGTCGTCTCCCTCGACGACCCTTCGGTGGAGGTGCCGACCGGGGAGACCGGCGAGATCGCGATCCGCGGGCCCAACGTCTTCGCCGGCTACTTCGAGCAGCCGGACGCCACGGCCGAAGCGTTCCGCGACGGCTGGTTCCTCACCGGCGACATCGGGCGAGTGGACGAGAACGGCCTGTTCGACCTCGTCGACCGGCGCAAGAACATGATCATTTCGGGCGGCTACAACGTCTACCCGGTGCAGATCGAGAGCGCGATCTACGAGCATCCGGCGGTCGCCGAGACCATCGTCATCGGCATCCCTTGCAACTATCGCGGCCAGGCGGCCAAGGCCTTCGTCACCCTGAAGCCCGGCGCCGAGCGCTTCACCCTCGACGAGCTCAACGCCTTCCTCGCCAGCCGCATCGGCCGCCACGAGATCCCGCGGGCGCTCGAATTCCGGGACGCCCTCCCCCGTAGCCCGGCGGGCAAGCTGCTCGCCAGCGTGCTCGTCGCCGAAGAACAGGCCATGACGGCGCGCGACAACACCGGAGCCCGACCCGCATGATCGACGCCGTCATCGTCTCCACCGCCCGCACGCCGATCGGCAAGGCGTTCCGCGGCGCGCTGAACCTGACAGACGGCGCCGACCTCGGGGCGCACGCGATCCGCGCCGCGGTTGAGCGCGCCGGCGTCGAGCCGGCCGAGGTCGAGGAGGTCGTGCTCGGCTGCGGCTATCCTGAGAACGCGACCGGCGGCAACGTCGCGCGGCACGCGAGCCTCGTCGCCGGCATTCCGGTCGGGTCGGCCGGCGTGACGGTGTCGCGGTTCTGCGCCTCGGGCCTCGAGGCGATCGCCAGCGCCGCACGGCGCGTGATCCTCGACGGCGTGCCGGTGGCGGTGGCCGGCGGCCTCGAATCGATCAGCCTGGTGCAGCCGAAGGTGCAGAAGGAGCTGACCCGCAACGACTGGCTCTTCGCCCACCTGCCGGCGATCTACATGCCGATGATCGAGACCGCCGACATCGTCGCCGAGCGTTACGGCATTTCGCGCGAGGCCCAGGACGCGTTCGCGCTGGAAAGCCAGCGTCGCACCGCGGCGGCGCAGGAGCGCGGCCTGTTCGATGCCGAGATCGTGCCGATCTCCGCGATGATGTCGGTGACCGACAAGGCCACCGGCGAGACCCGCACCGTCGAGACGCGGCTCGCCAAGGACGAGGGCAACCGCCCCGACACGACGCTCGAAGGTCTGGCCAGGCTCAAGCCCGTGCGCGGCGAGACCGCGTTCATCACCGCCGGCAACGCCAGCCAGCTCTCGGACGGGGCCTCGGCCTGCGTGGTGATGTCGGGGGCGGAGGCCGTGAGGCGCGGGCTTGCCCCACTGGGCACCTTCCGCGGCTTCGCGTCGGCCGGCTGCGGCCCGGACGAGATGGGCATCGGCCCGGTCTTCGCGGTGCCGCGCCTGCTGGAGCGGCACGGGCTCAAGGTCGCCGACATCGACCTGTGGGAGCTGAACGAGGCCTTCGCGAGCCAGTCGCTGTACTGCCGCGACACGCTCGGGATCGACCCGGAGCGGGTCAACGTCAACGGCGGCGCCATCAGCGTCGGGCACCCCTTCGGCATGAGCGGCGCCCGCCTCGTCGGCCATGCCCTGCTCGAGGGCCGCCGCCGCGGGGCGCGCTACGCCGTCGTCACCATGTGCGTGGCCGGCGGCATGGGCTGCGCCGGCCTGTTCGAGATCGGGAACTGAGCCATGGACCTGCGCTTCACCGCCGAGGAGATCGCGTTTCGCGACGAGGTCCGCAGCTTCTGCCGCGAGAAGATCCCGGCCGAGATCCGCCGCAAGGTCTCGGAAGGCCGGGGCCTCGGCAAGGACGACGTCGTCACGGCCCAGCGCATCCTCAACGCCCGCGGCTGGGCCGTGCCGCATTGGCCGAAGGAATGGGGCGGCCAGGATTGGACGCCGATCCAGCGCTACATCTACACCGAGGAGCTGCTGCAGGCGGCGGTGCCGCTGCCGCAGCAGTTCAACTGCTACATGTTCGGCCCGGTGCTCGCGACCTTCGGCAACCAGGCGCAGAAGGAGTGCTTTCTGGCGCGCGCCGCGAACCTCGACGACTGGTGGTGCCAGGGCTTCTCCGAGCCCGGCGCCGGCTCCGACCTCGCCTCGCTCAAGACGAAGGCCGTGCGCGACGGCGACCACTACGTCGTCGACGGCCAGAAGACCTGGACGACGCTCGGCCAGCACGCCGACTGGATCTTCTGCCTCGTGCGCACCGACATGGAGGCGAAGAAGCAGCGCGGCATCTCCTTCCTGGTGATGGACATGACGACGCCCGGCATCACCGTGCGCCCAATCATCACCCTGGAGGGGCGCCACGAGGTCAACGAGGTGTTCTTCGATTCCGTGCGCGTGCCGGTCGAGAACCTGGTCGGCGAGGAGAACAAGGGCTGGGACTACGCCAAGTTCCTGCTCGCCAACGAGCGCACCGGCATCGCCCGGATCGGCCTGACCAAGGAGCGGATCCAGCGCATCAAGCGCTTGGCGCGGGAGATGCCGTCCGGCGCCGGCTCGATGTGGGACGACGGCGACTTCCGCGGACGCGTCGCCGAGGTCGAGATCGAGCTGAAGGCGTTGGAGATCACCCAGATGCGGGTCGCGGCCAAGCAGGGCCGCGCCGACTCGGTGCAACCCGACCCGGCCTCCTCGCTCCTCAAGATCCGCGGCTCGCAGCTCCAACAGGCCGCCACCGAACTGCTGGTGGAGCTGGCCGGCCCGTTCTCGCTCGCGGCGCCCGCCCGCGGCGGCGGCGGCAACAATCCGCCCGGCGGCTTCGACTGGGTGGATGCGGCCGCGCCGAGCTACTTCAACAACCGCAAGGTCTCGATCTACGGCGGCTCGAACGAGATCCAGCACAACGTCATCGCCAAGGGCATCTTGGGGCTTTGATTTCTGCTCCGTCCGGCGGGCGTGGCTCCGGACCACCCCCTCTCCCGGTGGGAGAGGGTTGGGGTGAGGGGCGTCACCTATCCGGAAAGGTCACGCCCCTCATCCTGTCCTTCTCCCCCTGGGAGAAGGGACCCGCGGCCGCATCGGTCGCGTCGAGCGTCTCGTAGAAAGCGGTTCGTTTCATGGATTTCGACTTCAGCGAAGAGCAGAACCTGTTGCGCGACAGCGTCGAGCGCTTCTGCGCCGACGGCTATCCCTCGCTGGAGGCGCGCCAGGCCCGGACCCGCGAGCCGATGGGGTTCTCCGAGGCGAACTGGGGCAAGCTCGCAGAGCTCGGCGTCTGCGGCCTGCCGTTCTCGGAAGAGGATGGTGGGTTCGGCGGCGGCGCGGTCGAGACGATGATCGTGATGGAGGCCATCGGCCGGAACCTCGCCGTCGAGCCGGTCTTCGCCAGCGGCGTCCTCGGCGCGACGGCGATTCGCCTCGGCGCCGATTCGGACCAGAAGGCGCGCTGGCTGCCCGGCCTGATCGAGGGCACCACGCGTCTCACGCTTGCCCACACGGAGCGGCAGTCCCGCTACGACCTTCACGATGTCGCGACGAAAGCCCGCCGCGAGGGCTCGCACTACGTGCTCGACGGCCAGAAGAGCGTGGTGCTGAACGCCGATTCCGCCGGCCTGATCGTGGTCAGCGCCCGCCTCTCGGGCGAGCGCCGCGACCGGCACGGCATCGGCCTGTTCGTGGTGCCGGCGGACGCGCCGGGCGTGACCATCGAAGCGTATCCGACCCAGGATGGCGGGCGGGCCGCGGAGGTCGCCTTCGCCAACGTCGCGGTCGGCGCGGACGCCGTCCTCGGCGATTCGGAGGACGGCCTGCCGCTCCTCGTGCGCGTGGCCGAGCACGGCATCGCGGCGCTGGCGGCAGAGGCGCTCGGCTCGATGTCGGCGCTGCACGCGCTCACCGTCGACTACCTCAAGCAGCGCAAGCAGTTCGGCGTGACAGTCGGCAGCTTCCAGGCGCTGCAGCACCGGGCGGTCGACATGCTGATCGCCCTGGAACAGGCGCGCTCGATGGCGATCTACGGGGCGATGATGGTGGATTCCGCCGACGCCGCCGAGCGCGCAGCCGCGCTCTCCGCGGTGAAGGTTCAGGTCAACAAGGCCTGCCGTTTCCTCGGCCAGGAGGCTGTGCAGCTCCACGGTGGCATCGGCATGACCATGGAGTACATCGGCGCGCACCACTTCAAGCGCTTGGCGATGATCGAGTACCAGCTCGGCGACACGCCCTACCACCTGCGCCGCGTCGCCGACGACGGCGGCCTGATCGCGGCCTAGATGTTTGGTCCCGGCATTTGGTGGAGCGGGTTTGACCTGAAGCGACTGGGCTCGGCGGACCATGCTTTGCAGATGGCCTCGTAGGGCGTGAGACCCCGCAGGGTCTTCAGGCGGCGGCCAAAATTGTAGGCGCTGACGAAGTCGGCCAGATGGGCGCGGAGCTTGTCGTGGCTGTCATAGTGGTAACGCTTGACCGTCGCGTCCTTGATCGTGCGGTTCATTCGCTCGACCTGACCGTTGG
>NZ_VRUW01000103.1:0-13685 GCF_008039475.1 Methylobacterium sp. WL12
GCGCCTCTGGGCCAGGCTCAAAGAGTGGCGCGCCATCGCCACCCGCTACGAGAAGACTGCCGTCAGCTTCATGGGCGTCCTCTCCCTCGCAGCCGCCCTCGATTGGCTCAAGCGATGACACGCCCTAGGAGTTGCGTTTGATGTGGGTGTAAGATCCGTTTCGGTTAATCGATCAGAATTTGGAGGGACATAAGCAAGCGACTAACCGCCGGATAAAAACTTCGTAAGATTAGGATGCGGTATCGACGGTGCAGGCACTACTACCAAGTCTGTTTTTGTGGTCGCGCCAAACCGACTTTGACTGTTGGGACAGACCGTGTACTGACCTCGGACTGCCTCCCCCCAGCCCATGGGATGATGAACCATAAGCAGGATTTCGTTTCACTGATGTTCAGTTTTGAGCGACTCTAAGGAAGATCCACCCCCGGAGCCCCAACGACGCATGAGCATGTCCAGCCTCGGTCCCGACTCCTCGTCGATCCCTGCCAACGTCGACATTCCCAGCCACGTTCGCCGGCACTTGGGCAGCGAGTTGCAGGCTTACTATGTGGTTACCTGTGATGGCGGGCTTCCGCCGCGCCTTGCCCACCTCGTCGAGCGACTGGAGGCGGCCGTGGCATCGACTGGTGTCGGCGGCGGTGACTGGTTCCGCGATGACCTGATCCAGGCCGTACCGGCACTGAGGGGCTTTGCCTTTTCGCTCATCGGCGATGCGACCCGGGCGGACGACCTCGTGCAGGAGACGCTTGTGAAGGCCTGGAGCAGTCGCAAGCGTTTCATGCAGGGCACCAACATGAACGCCTGGCTTTTCACGATCCTGCGCAACCAGTTCTACACCGAAATGCGCAAGGCGAAGCGCGAGGTCGAGGACGCCGATGGCAATCACGCCGGCAAGCTCACGGCGCTTCCCGATCAGGGAGGCGTCGTGAACCTTCGAAGGCTTCGTGAAACGCTCGACCGTATTCCGGAAGCGCAACGTTCGGCGCTGCTGCTGGTGGGTGCGGAGGGCTACATCTACGAGGAGGCCGCCGAGCGTCTCCAATGCGCAGTCGGAACGGTGAAGAGCCGGGTCAGCCGGGCACGGGCCTATCTATCCCAGACGCTCGGGCTTAGCGGCCTAAACAACGCGAACGTCGCCGCCTGACCCTGCCATCAGGGCGCTACCATTGAGCGGGATCGACCGGCATCCTCATGTGGGAAGTTTTGGCAACACGCCGAAGTGTGGCGGTTATGGCATCGACGTATCGCGAAAATCTCTCCCACCTCCGAGGCGAGAGGATTTTTCAAATGACCAGAGTCGCCGCCGTCGTCCTGATGATTTCCGTGGGTCTCGGTGCCTGCCAGGGAACCGCGACCACGTCTCAGCCTACCGCCGCGATGCAGGAGGACCTGACCCGGCTCAAGGCCGACCGGGATGCCCGTCGCATCTCCTACACCGAGTGGGCAGAGAGGACCCGGGCGGCTGCGCGCTCCTCTGTGCCCCTCAGCCCCGAACAGGAGGCGGCGATGGAATATCGCACGCAGCTGGCCCGACGCGTCGATGCCGGCGACCTTACAGAGGCGCAGTTCGACCAGGAAAGCGCTCGTACCCTGCAGCGGCTCAAGGGTGGCAAGACCGCCTCTTGATCCCCGTGTTCCCGGGCATGCTTCTTCAGTTTGGCCGTGATCACCAGCACCTCGGCAACGATCTCGAAATGCAGCCGTGAACCGCAGTTACGCGGGCATAAGCGGCTTTGGCCTGTCTAGGTCCCGACGTGACGGACTCGAATACCGCCCCGAGGTCGATGAAACCGGACTGCCACGGGTTACGAATTTTGGGATGCCTGAAACCGGCCGAGGTCGATCAGCCGATCAGGACGACGGCCTTTCGCACGTGGGTTGGCTGATCGACCTGTCCGACGATGAAGTGGGCGACGTCGGCCCGCGCGATCAGACCGTTCCGCCACGACGAGGGTTCGGTGAGAACCTTGTAGCGGCCGATCGCCGATCCGGGTGTGAGAACGCCCGGCCGAACGAACGTCCAGTCGAGGCCGCTCTTGCGGATGCGTATCTCCTGCGCATCCTTGTCGTCGTAGGCGCGGCCGAAGACGAGACGGAATGGGACGCGCTGAAGCAGGCCGATGGCATCCCGGCTGTCGCCAGTGCCGAAGCCGGTGACGGCCAGGAGGCGCTTGACCCCGGCTTTCTCCATGGCCGGCACCAGCACGTTGGTCGCGTCCGAGAACAGCGTCACCGGGCCGAGCAGGTCCTTGACCGGCACCCCAAGCGCCTGGACGACGACATCAACGCCGTCGAGGGCGGCGGCGACATCGCTAGCCTTCAGCGCGTCGCCCGTAAAACGCTCCAGGCCCGCGCCGGACAGGGTCATGGTCGTGGCCGAACGCGCGAAGGCCCGGACGCGGTGTCCCGCCGCGAGCGACGCTTTCACGGTCTCCAGGCCGATACCCTTGCTGGCGCCGATGACGAGGACGTGGGCCATGGTCGTTTCCTGGATGGCGGGTTGCGCGACAAGACCCGATCAACCGCCGATGCACCATGCGGTCGCTTGACGGGCTGGTCTACGATTCAATGGCCAAGCTGTTCTGCAATCCCGAGATCTCGCTGGCATGCCACCAGGCGTTACAGAAGACCGCTGACCGAACGCGGCTAGGTGGAAAGTCTCAGGATCACGGCGGACGACCCGACGATGTGCGCCAGGGTTACCAGGACGGACCCTGTATGAAGGACCTTGAAGCGTGTGCGATTGCCGACGTCGGTCGCCCCATTGATCGCCGGCATGAGGACTTGGCGCGCGAGCAGTGCCGTGAGAGCGATCAATCCCAGTATGAGTGCGGACGCGGTATCTATGGCAGCTGTCAGCGCCGCGCCGCCAAGGGCGCACGCTATGACGAAGAGGTAGAAATGCGGGAAGGCGCGGCGCAGGAGGGGGCCTGCCGCGTCGGCTGGTAGCGCGCTGAACAGGAACGATGCAAATCCGAACGAGTACAGGACCATCCCGCCGAACAGGAGGGCCGATACAAGGATAGCCGCTTGCGAAAGCATTGTTCCAAACCTCAATAACTTCAACTCGCCCTCTTGGGCGGCATTCGGTTCGCCCGGCCGCAACACCCTTCGCTTCGTCGTGAAACGCTTCTCCGCTCCGCGGACGAGGTAAAGGGTTGACCGGCGCTCAGATCGAGTCTTCCGGTTTCTGTTTCGTGCAGGCCATGAACACATCGCTGATCGCTAAGTCGGCATGCGCACTCATGCCTGCAGCGTCATTGATACAAGACAGCACATTCTTGCGCGGAGCACTTCCTTCGCTGGACTTCTCCAGTTGCTGCAGTAGGCGGTCTCTATCTGCCCCCGTTGCGGCACTCCAATCGCGCAGGGTATCCTGCTGTTGCAAGGCCAACGCTGGCGTCGCAATCGATGCCAGTATCAAAATCAGTAAAAAGCGAACTGGCATCTTGAATATCTCCCAATCAAGGTGTTAATAGAATATTCAACGTTTATTTCTTCATGTCCATTTGAAAGGCGTTGCTAAAAATCACAGCGGCGGTAATCCAAGTGCCAATCGCGTTTTCCGCTAGCACCCGCTTGTAAGCTGACGTGACTTGCCGTGGACCGCGCTGGGCAGCGAACCTCGTTCCAGGTTGCATCAACGCTATCTGTGAAGCCGAACTGCGTTGACGATGCGCCTTACCACCGCACGTGGCCGACACCGAGGCCTTGGAGCTGGATCTCGCCGCTAGCGCCTACAGCTCCTCATAAGCCGGTAGGTTAGATTTTATTCGCAGCGGCCTGGCTTCTATTGGCCGCATGCGCTTTTCTCCAGTCGTGACCAGATCCGTCCTAGGTGTGTTTGGCGGATCAAGTTCTGCGGTGTGCCCAGCCGGTCACGAGCGAACGTCGACTGCCGCACTTGGAGATCCATACCGATGCGTACTCATCTTCTGGCAGTCGCCCTTGCAATCATCCTCCCCACCTTCTCCGCGCACGCCCAGGATGCGGCTGCCGGTGAGAAGGTCTTCACGGCCTGCAAGGCTTGCCATGCCCTCGGGAAGAATTCTGTCGGGCCAAACCTTGTCGGGGTCGTCGGACGCAAGGCCGCTTCCTACGAAGGCTACAACTATTCCACCGCCCTGAAAGAGTCGGGCATTACGTGGGATGAGGCCAATCTTAAAGAATGGCTGACGGGGCCTGCCGCTAACAAAGTCAAGGGCACCAAGATGGTCTATCAAGGCTTAAAGGACGACAAGAAGGTCGCGGATGTCATCGCCTACCTGGCAACATTGAAGTAGGCGCCGCCGAAGCCCTTGCCGAACGTCTTCATAGTCGGAGGCTAAGGAAAGGTCGGCCGCCGGCTTACGCGCATCCTCGACAATAGCAGCCATATCGTCAGGTTGCTCAATCGGAGGCCGCAACAGGCGGGAGGCATCGCTGCCTTGTGAGCGATGGTGGTTCAGGATGAACTGACCGAGATTTCCTTTGATGCTCTGGCCGCGCTGATGGCCGGCAGCGACGCGGCGGTAACCCTGACCCAGCAAACTGGTCCGCACTAAGTGCAATTTTTTCAGGCATCCTGAGCCCTGGAGGAGGGTGGACGCTATGCCTCGCAAACGCTGCAGGAACGACCAGATCGCATTTGCCCTGCGGCATGCGGAGAACAGTCAGACGGTGGACGAGGTTGACCGGAAGATGGGCGCGTCCGAGCCGACGTTTTACTGTTGGAAGAAGCAATTTGTCGGCATAGGCGTGCCGGCGTTTCGACGGCGCAGGCAGTAGTGCGGTTGAGGAGGCTGCCCGGACGAGGTCCGGGCAGCCTGGCGTGGCCTTACGAAAGGCTACTTCGGCATCAGGACGGTGTCGACGACGTGGATAACGCCGTTCGACTGCATCACGTCCGCGATGGTGACAGTGGACATGCCACCTTTGCCATCGATGAGCTCGATCTTACCGCCCTTCTCCTCGGCGGTGAGGCTGCCGCCCTCGACCGTCTTCAGCATGGCCTTTCCACCGCCGGCCTTGATCGCCTTCTGGAGATCGGCCGCCGTCATCGTGCCGGCCACCACGTGGTAGGTCAGGATCTTGGTCAGCGTGGCCTTGTTCTCCGGCTTGACCAGCGTGTCGACCGTGCCGGCCGGGAGCTTGGCGAAGGCGGCGTTGGTCGGCGCGAACACGGTGAACGGACCCTTGCCGGAGAGCGTGTCAACGAGGCCGGCAGCCTTGACGGCTGCGACCAGGGTGGTGTGGTCCTTCGAGTTGACCGCGTTCTCGACGATGGTCTTCGACGGGTACATCGGCGCCCCACCGACCATCACCGTCTTCTCTTCCGCCGCCTGGGCCGCTGAGCCAAACGCGCCGACGCCCGTGAGCGCCATGGCGACGGTGAGGCTTGCGACCTTGAACATGCGAGTCATGCGTATCTCCGAGTTCCGACCCCGTCATGCGGGGTCATCGCTCGCTACGGCCTTCTACGAAGAGAAGTTTCAAAACAATCACAGGCGCCGACAGAATTCCTCGACGCTTTTTTTTCACTGTTTGCCCCAGCATCAAGGGGAAAATCAGCGTGGCCCGCTTGGGGCGATATCGTTGCGCTGCCATAGCCGTGACACGGAGGCCTTTTCAGATCGGACGTTCGATAGGGACTGAGGGCTATCGGCGACTCTGAATGAGAAGCCCAGTGCTCTCTTCAATCCATGTCCCGCGAGGTCGACGATATTGGGGTCGTGCCGAACTGGAACTGTTTGGTGACGGCAGCGCTTAACTGAAGGCGTGCGATCCCCGCGTTTAATGGGACACGACATGCTTATCGTGTATCCGCCTAAATTATATGCGAACCATCGATTGTAGCCGCCAAGATTAATTAGTAAACAATGCCTCTATTTGAAATTATGCGAGATCGTAGATTGGAAGAATTGTACTGCTATTTTTCGATGTTCTTCTCGCATCAGATCTATTACGGCACCCGCCACTGCGTTTTCGGGAGCGCGCTAAAGGCGAAGAACTTCGAGTTCCCGTCGGCAGGTCTCGCCGAAGTCGGCGAGGGGGTCCGCGTCTTTCCCCTGTCTGATCCTGTCCTGGATCTCGGCGAAGGTCAGGTTCGGCGAGGCGTAGATGTCGACCACGCGCGACAGCAGCCGCTCGGCCGCCTCGATCACCGGACGTGTCGATCTCAGGCGCATGCGACCGATGATGGCAAACATGCCGACGACCACCTCCGGCCCCTCCGGATCGTGCGTGATCGCGTCGGCCAGACACTTCGACGCCTCGGCGATGAACTCGTCGTAGAGCGCCTCGCGCTTTCCCGCTTCCTGTGCCTGCCATTGCGCCTTGCGCGCGCCGTTCTGGGTCAGCCACGTCGTCACCAGCGACGAGGCCGCGCCCACGAGGGAGCCGGCCAAGCCGGTGGCGGCCGTAAGGACCGCGATTTCCATGACGTCCTCCTGATCGAATCTCAGCGACCTTCGCCTGCGCGACCGACGACGAGGGTCCGTTCAAGCATGTCGAGGTGGGCGTCGAAGTAGGCGGCCATATCCATGGGGTAGGCATCCCCGAACTGCGTGCGCCAGATCGAGGCGGACACGGCCGCTGCCATCATCAGGTTCGGGAACTCGCTAGCGGCGACAGGCCGGAATTCGCCGCGTTCCACACCGTAGGCGAGGACGGCGGCCAACCGGGCGTTCACCGGCCCGATGACCTCGTCGTGCCACCGCACAGCCAGTTCCGGAAAGCGCGTCCCGTCGGCTAGCAGCAGCCGGAGCAACTCCCGGCCGCGTCGGTCATGGACCAGGGCGTCGTAGACGAACCGGAAGTAGGCCCGGAGGATCTCCATCGCCGGGCCCTTCGGATTGGTCGCCAAGCTGGCGAGTAGGTCGAGGGTGGGCTGCACCATTTCCTTGAAGGTGGCGACGAAAAGATCCTCCTTGCTCGGGAAGTAGAGGTAGACCGTGCCCTTCGTGATCCCGGCGCGAAGGGCCACGTCGTCGACCCGCGTCCCAGCGAAGCCCTTGAGGGCGAACTCCTCGAACGCCGCCTCCAGGATCTCGCCCGGTCGCGCTTCCTTGCGCCTCTGCCTCGGTCCCACCGCCGCCTTGCTCATCTCATTCCCTGTTGACTGACTGGTTAGTTATTAGTAGATCATGGGCATCCCGGCAAGCGCGTCGCCTTCATGGCCGCGTGGCCGTACGGGACAACCCCTTCGCCCCATCCAGGGGCACCGGAATGGCCGTCGCCCCCCGGGAGCGACGGCCGAGAAGGAGCGGCTGCTTCGCCCCCTCGCAGCCGCTCCTTCGCCCCCCCCGTCCACGCGGGTGATACGGAGCCCGATCCCATGATGACCCGCCTGACCCTTCTTTCGGTGGCGCTGCTCGTCGCAAGTGATGCGGTTGCGACCGAGGCGGTCTCTGTGAAGACGGTCACCGCGGTCCGCGCCCCGGTCTCGGAGGACGTGGTGCTGAGCGGGGACATCCAGGCGAAGTATCTGTCCAACGTCTCCTTCCGCGTGACCGGCAAGATCTCGGAGCGCCTGGCCGAGGTCGGGGACCATGTCCGGGCCGACCAGGTCATCGCGAGGCTGGAGACGCAGGAGCAACAGGTCAACGTCGACACCGCCCAGGCCGCTCTCAACTCCGCCGAGGCGCTCCTTATACAGGCCAAGGTGAACTTCGAGCGCCAGCAGACCCTGATGAAGAGCGGCTACACCACCCGCACCACCTACGACGGGGCGGAGCAGCAGCTTCGAACGACGCAGGCGTCGGTCGATTCGGCCCGGGCGGCCCTCGGTACGGCCAAGGAGCAGTTCACCTACACCGAGCTTCGGACCGGCGTGGCCGGCATCATCACAGCCCGCAGCGCGGAGGCAGGCCAGGTGGTCTCCTCTGGCCAGACCGTGTTCACGCTGGCGCAGGACGGAAGCCGCGACGCCGTCTTCACGGTCCCGACCATCCTGCTGGAGCCGCCCCCCGAGAGCCGGAAGGTCGACGTCTCGCTCCAGGCCGACCCGCGCGTGACCACAGTCGGGACCGTGCGGGAGATCTCCCCCACCGTCGACACGAACTCCGGCGGCGTCCGCGTGAAGATCGGTCTCGACGCGGTGCCGGCCGGGATGTCGCTGGGGGCGGTGGTGCTCGGACGTGCCCGCCTGCGCCCGCGGGATGCGGTGACGCTGCCGTGGAGCGCGCTCTTCCGATGGAAGGACGCGTCGGCGGTGTGGGTCCTCGACCCGGGAACGGGGAGCGTGTCGCCCAAGCCCGTCGAGATCGACCGCTACGAAGGCTCGGGCATCGTCCTCGCCGGTGGCGTCGAGCCCGGCGAGGAGGTCGTCACCGCCGGCATCCAGTTCCTGTCACCGGGCCGAAAGGTCACCGTCGCCGGAAAGGGCACGCCGTGAGACGCCTCGTCCTCCCCATCGCCGCCCTCGTCGCCCTTTCGGGCTGCAAGGAGCAGAAGGCCGAGGCCCCGCCGCCGGTCCGCCCGGTCCTGACGACGACCGTGGCACTGGAGGAAGCCCGGACCTTCGGCCCCTTCGCGGGCACGGTCCAGCCTCGCTACGAGAGCCAACTCGGCTTCCGGATCGGCGGTCGCATCGTCGCCCGCGACGTCTTCGTCGGCGACCAAGTCGCCAAGGGCACGCGGCTTGCCGCCCTTGATCCCACCGTGCAGCAGTTCGCCCTGGTGCGGGCCCGCGCCGACGTGGCCGATGCCCAGGCGCAAGTGAAGAACGCCTCGGCCGCCGAGGGGCGGCAACGCATCCTGTTCGAGAACAACAGCGCCGTGACGCAGGCCCAGCTCGACGGGGCGGTGGCCAATCGCGACACCGCCGACGCCCGGCTGGCCCAGGCCAAGGCCGCCCTGCAGAAGGCCACGGACGAGCTCGGCTACGCCACGCTCACCGCGGGCTTCGACGGCGTCGTCACGGCGTGGAGCGCCGAGGTCGGGCAGGTGGTCCCGCCGGGGCAGGTGGTGGTCACGATGGCGCGTCCCGACGTGCGCGAGGCCGTGGTCGACATCCCGGACGATCTGATCGGCGAAATGCCGAAGGACATCGAGTTCACGGTCAGGCTCCAGGAGGTTCCCGAGGTCACCGCCAGGGCCCGCGTGCGCGAGATCGGTCCCCTGGCCGAAGCCTCGACCCGGACGCGACGCGTGCGCATGTCCCTGATCGATCCGCCCGATGGTTTCCGCCTCGGCAATACCGTCACGGTCGCGTTCGAGCGGCCGGTCTCTCCGCGCTTCCCGGTGCCGTTGACGACCCTCGTCGAGGACGACGGCCACGCCGCGGTCTGGGTCGTCGCCCCGGACGGCAGGACCATAAACCGCCGCGAGGTCACGATCCTGGAACGCGAGGAGGGTCGCGCCTTCGTCGGGACCGGTCTCAAGGCCGGCGAGAAGGTCGCCGTCGCCGGCGTCCACGGCTTCACCGAGGGCCAGGCCGTCCGGCTTCCCGAGACCGACCTCTAGGCCCGATCCGCCGCGGTCTTCCCCTCCAATCGCCCTTTCCGTTCACCCGCGGGTCCCGGACCTGTCGAGCCGCGCAAGGATGCGCCGATGAAATCCTTCAACATCTCGGAATGGGCGCTGTCCCACCGGTCCTTCATCTGGTTCCTCATGGCCATCGCGCTGTTGGCCGGGGCCATGGCCTACACCAAGCTCGGGCGCGAGGAGGACCCGGCCTTTGCGATCAAGACCATGGTCGTCCAGGCCCGCTGGCCGGGCGCCACCATCGACGAGACGCTGCAACAGGTGACCGAGCGCATCGAGAAGGAGGTCAAGCAGATCAACGCGGTCGATTACACGAAGAGCTACACGACCCCGGGCCAGACAACCGTGTTCGTCAACCTTCGCGAGACCACGCCCCCCAAAACCATCCCGTGGCTGTTCTACCAGGTGCGCAAGCGCCTCGGCGACATCCAGGGCACGTTCCCGCAGGGCGTCCAGCCGCTGGGCTACAACGACGAGTTCGGCGACGTGTTCGGCAACGTCTACGCCTTCACCTCGGACGGCCTCTCGATGCGTCAGCTCCACGACTACGTCGAGCAGGTGCGCACCGGCGTCCTGGCCGTGGAGAACGTCGGCAAGACCCAGGTCCTGGGCGCGCGCGATGAGGTGATCTACCTCGACTTCTCGGTGCGCAAGCTCGCCGCGCTCGGCATCGACATGCAGAGCGTCATCAACACCCTCCAGGCCCAGAACGCCGTCCAGCCCTCGGGCGTGGTCCAGGCCGGGCCCGAGCAGGTCAGCGTACGCGTCGGCGGGCAGTTTACGGACGAGAACAGCCTGAAGGCCATCAACCTTCGAATCAACGACCGCTTCTTCCGGCTCTCGGACGTAGCCGAGATCTCCCGCGGCTTCACCGATCCGCCCGAGGCGCTGTTCCGCTACGACGGCCAGCCCGCCATCGGGCTCGCCGTCGCCATGCAGGCCAGCGCCAACCTCCTGCACTTCGGCGAGGCGCTGAAGGATAAGATGCGCGAACTGGAAGCGGATCTGCCCGCGGGCGTCGGCATCCACCTCGTCTCCGATCAGCCCAAGATCGTCGAGGAGGCCGTGGGAGGCTTCGTCCAGGCTCTGGTCGAGGCGGTGGTGATCGTACTGGCGGTGAGCTTCATCAGCCTAGGGTGGCGCGCCGGCCTCGTGGTCTCGCTCTCCATCCCGCTGGTGCTGGCCATCACCTTCGTGATCATGGACGCCATGGGGGTGACGCTCCAGCGCATCTCGCTCGGCGCGCTCATCATCGCGCTCGGCCTCCTCGTCGACGACGCCATGATCTCCGTCGAGATGATGGTCGCGCGTCTGGAGGTCGGCGACAGCCTGCAGAAGGCTGCGGTCTTCGCCTATACCTCCACCGCCTTCCCGATGCTGACGGGCACGCTCGTGACGGTGGCAGGCTTCATCCCCATCGGCTTCAACGGCTCGTCGGCGGGCGAATACACCTACTCGCTCTTCGTCGTGATCGCGGTCTCGCTCCTCGTCTCATGGGTGGTGGCCGTGGCGTTCACCCCTCTGATCGGAGTGAAGATCCTGCCGAAGACGATCAAGGGCCACCACGACAAGCCGAGCCGCACGCTCTCGGCCTTCCGCGCCCTGCTCCTACCCGCCATGCGCCATCGCTGGCTGACGGTGACGTTCTGCGTCGCGCTGCTCGGGGCCTCCGTCTATGGCCTCGGCTTCGTGCAGCAGCAGTTCTTCCCGTCCTCGGATCGCCCTGAGGTCCTCGTCGACATGACGCTGCCGCAGAACGCCAGCATCGGCGAGACGCAGGCGCAGATGGACCGCTTCGAGAGCGTGCTGAAGGGCGATCCCGAGATCCGGCACTGGACGTCCTACGTCGGACAGGGCGCGGTCCGGTTCTACCTTCCGCTGGATCAGCAGCTCGCCAATGCCTTCTTCGGCCAGATCGTCATCGAGACGGCCTCCTTGGAAGCGCGCGGTCGCACCATCGCTCGCCTGAGCGAGGTTGCGAAGCGGGACTTCGTCGGCACCGACGTCTTCGTACACCCACTGGACATCGGGCCGCCGGTCGGACGCCCGATCCAGTACCGGATCGGCGGTCCCGACCTGCAGGTGGTGCGCCAGTCGGCAATGACGCTGTCGAACATCGTCGCCGCGAACGCCAGCCTGTCCGTCCCGACGCTGGACTGGAACGAGCCCGGCAAGGTGCTGAAGGTCGAGATCCTGCAGGACAAGGCCCGCCAGCTCGGCATCACCTCGAAGGACATCGCCACGATCCTCAATGGGGTCGTGGGCGGTGGCAGCATCACCCAAGTCCGGGATTCGATCTATCTCGTGAACGTGGTCAGCCGCGCCCAGGCCGCCGAGCGGCACTCCATCGATACGCTGAAGAGCCTGCAGGTCCCGCTCCCCAACGGTAGCACCGTCTCGCTGCTGGCTTTCGCCAAGATCCGGTACGCTCTGGAGCAACCCATCGTCTGGCGGCGCGACCGGCTCCCGACCATCACCATCAAGGCCACCATCAAGGACGCCACGCAGGCCGCCACGGTCGTGGCCGCCCTGAAGCCCGAGATCGAGGCGTTCCGTAAGACGCTCCCCCCGGGCTACGTCCTCGCGACGGGTGGCGAGGTCGAGGAAAGCGGGAAGGGTGCCGGTCCCATCGCGGCCGTGGCGCCCGTGATGCTCCTCGCCATGGCTTTCTTCCTCATGGTGCAGCTCCAGAGCATCCAGAAGCTCTTCCTGGTGGTCAGCGTCGCGCCCCTCGGCCTGATCGGCGTCGTGGCGGCCCTTCTGCCCTCGGGGGCGCCGCTCGGATTCGTCGCCATCCTCGGCGTGCTGGCCCTCATCGGCATCATCATCCGCAACTCGGTGATCATGGTCGCACAGATCGAGGAGTACGAGGCGACGGGCATGCCGAGGTGGGACGCGGTGGTCGAGGCGACCTGCCATCGCATGCGGCCCATTCTCCTCACCGCCGCCGCCGCCAGCCTCGCGATGATCCCCATCGCCCGCGAGATCTTCTGGGGGCCGATGGCCTACGCCATGATCGGCGGCATCATCGCCGGCACCTTCCTGACCCTGTTCTTCCTGCCTGCCCTGTATGTCGGCTGGTACCGGATCAAGCCCGGTCAGGGCGAAGGAAAGGCGGAGCCGGCCGCGGACCCGCATGGCCACGGACAGGTGCCGGCGTGATGCTCGTGGCCCACGACCCGATGGCATCGGCCACGCCGCCAGCATCGCCGATCCGCGCCCGGAAGGGCTCGGACCGCAAGGAGCGGCTCCTCCAGGCCGCTTCCCGCGTACTCCTGCGCCACGGCGTGCAGGCGCTGACGTTGGAGGCTGTCGCGCGGGAGGCGCGCACCAGCAAGGGCGGGCTCCTCCATCACTTCCCCAGCAAGGCGAGGCTGCGGGCCTCGTTGCTGGATGACCTCATCGCCCGGCTTCAGCGGGACCTGCTCCGTCTCTCGGCCGCCGATCCCGATCCGCGAGGACGTCGTCTGAGAGCTTACGTCCAGACCCTCGTCGCGCCGGACCCTGCCTGCGACCGGCCCGTCATCCTGGCGGCGCTGCTTGCCGACCCGGAGGCGCTCCGCCGGTGGCAGGGCTTCTCCGACGCATGGCTGGACCCGGACCTGAACGGCATCGAACCGGGCCGTGCCGACGCCGTGCGAGCTCTCGTCGAGGGCTCCTGGCTTGCCATCGCCCTTGGGCTCGGACCGGCCGACCCGGCCGGGCTGGCCGCGGCCCTGCAGGACCTTCTGCGGCTGGCCCAAGTCTGAACCGGCCGAGTGCGCGCGTGACCGACCCTCTGTCGAGGGTGAGCGAGAGGCTTACGATTAAGACCATGCCATTCGCAGGCCGGATACGGGCCGTCGTCGCAGCGACCGCCCTGTCGAGTCTCGGGGCCTGCGCCTCGCTTCCGCGGACGCCCTACACCGCGAGTGAATCCGCAGCGGCCGAGGTGGCGGGCATTCCCGGCGCACGGATCTTCGCCGACGTCCCCCTGGAACGGTACGCCACCTTCATGGGGACCCGGCCGCCGCGTTCGAGACCGTTCACATACCTGGCCCTCTCGGGCGGCGGCGGCGACGGCGCCTACGGGGCGGGGGTTCTCAACGGCTGGTCGGCGGCGGGAACGCGGCCCGAGTTCTCCCTCGTCTCGGGCGTCAGCACCGGAGCGCTGATCGCGCCGTTCGCCTTCCTCGGGGCGGCCTACGACCCGGTCCTTACCGAGATCTACACGAGCGGTG
>NZ_VRUW01000104.1:0-13657 GCF_008039475.1 Methylobacterium sp. WL12
GGGTTGATCAGCGGCGGCGCGGTCCGGCGCATCGGACGGCGGGCCGGCGCGTCCGGGCGGGGACCGGTGACGATCGCCTCGGAGGCGCGCGGTTCGGAGACGCGGTCCGGGCGCAGCTCGGAATCGTCCAGAAGCGCGGCGTCCAGCGGCGGAACCGCGAGCGACGCGGCGGACGCGAGCGCCCCGCCCGGGCCGGACACGGTCGGGGCGAGCACGATCGGCATGGAGAAGTCGGGCCGGAACGCGGCCTGGGCCTGCGTCTCGAGACCGGAAAACGGGTCGGGCCCCGCCTCGGCCAGGGTTTCGGCGAAGGGCGCCGCGAGGGGCTCGGCCATCGCCTCGGGGCGCAGGGCCGGGTCGCGCTGCTGCCCGCGCTGGATGTGGCGCTCGATCACCACGTCGTTCGGGCCGCCGACGAGCAGCAGGTGCTCGACGTTGTCGCGCCGCAGCAGGATCAGCTGGCGCTGCCGGTCGAGCTCGTACACGTCGACGATGCCCAGCCGCGGCTGGCGCCCGCGCTGGCCGCCGCGCTTCGCGTCGGCGAGGCCGCCGCCGCCGAGGCGCCGCACCACCAGCACGATCACCGTCAGCACCGCGAAGATCACGGCGAAGATGGCGACGTACTGCACGACCGGAGAGCCGTCAGACCCGAACACGGACTGCAACCATTGCACGGACACTACTCTCGTTCTTCACGGGTCCGGGACGGCCCTACGCAAAACCACCCCGTCAGTATCACGGGCGCCCCCCCGCCGGGCAATCATCGTTAAGTCTTCGTTAACAGCTTCGCTCCGCGTGCCGCGGCCAAAAGCTTAACCCGACGTTAACCATGAGGGCGGCAGATTTTGCCGGGCGGCCGGAGACAGGGCCGCCGCGCAATCCGGAGCCCCACCGTGGCCGTCACCGACATGCCGCTGCTCGGAATGCTCCGCACCAAGATGCAGTGGCATCAGGCGCGCCAGAAGCTGCTCGCCGAGAACGTCGCCAACGCCGACATGCCGGGCTTTCGCCCGCGCGACCTCGCGCAGCCGAGCTTCGACCGCGCCACGGGCCTCGCGGCCTCGACGGGCAGCGGGATGACGCTGACCAATGCCGGCCACATCGCCGCCTCGGGCGACGCGGGCGTCGGCGCCGACCCGCGCCGCGTGACGGAATTCGAGATCCGCCCGAGCGGCAACGGGGTCAACCTCGAGGACGAGATGATGAAGTCCGGCGACAACCAGTCGGACTACCAGCTCGCCGCGTCGATGTACCAGAAGAGCCTCGACGTCCTGAAGATCGCCATCGGCAAGAAATGACCGGCGGAACAGACGTGATCGGAAGGGACTGAGCCATGGATTTCAACAAGTCGCTCACGATCGCCGCCGCCGGCCTCAAGGCGCAGTCCGGCCGGATGCGGATCATCGCCGAGAACATCGCCAACGCGGATTCCGCGCCCCAGAGCGCCAACGGCGAGCCCTACCGGCGCAAGATCCCGACCTTCAGGAGCCACGTCGACCGCGAGACCGGCGCGAACCTCGTCGAGGCGGGCCGCGTGCGCCGCGACATGACTGCCTTCCGGACCAAGTACGATCCCGGCAACCCGGCAGCCGACGCCAAGGGCGAGGTGCGCATGCCCAACGTCAACGGGCTGATCGAGAACATGGACATGCGCGAGGCCCAGCGCTCCTACGAGGCGAACCTCAACATGGTCACCACCGCGCGCCGGATGATCTCCCGCACCCTCGAGATCCTGAAGTAGGCGGAAGACCACCATGGCCAGCAGCAACTTCGCGGCGGGCGCCTACGCCGCCGTCCAGAACGTCGGCGCCTTAAAGGGCGCGCCGAAGATCCAGCCGACGCAAGGGGCGGGCGGCGACTTCACCCAGCTCCTGGGCCGGGCGCTCGACGGCGTCGGCGACGCCGGCCGCAAGGCCGACGCCCAGGGCATGGCGGTGGCCGCCGGCAAGGCCAACGTGGTCGACGTGGTCACGGCGGTGGCCGAGAGCGAGACCGCGCTGCAGACCATGGTCGCCGTGCGCGACCGGATGATCTCGGCCTACGAGGAGATCATGCGGATGCAGATCTAGCCGGACCAGGCCCAGCCCCGTTCCCGGGGCGGGCCGAGGCGTCACATCCCCCAACGGTTCGAGCAAGCATCCAGACCCATGACCGGACTCGCCATCCTCGACGTCGCGCGCGACGGCATCTTCGTCTTCCTCAAGGTCGCCGGCCCGCTGATGCTGGTGGCGCTGGCCGTCGGGCTCGTGGTCTCGCTGGTCCAGGCGCTGACGCAGATCCAGGAGCAGACCCTGATCTACGTGCCCAAGATCGTCTCGGTGTTCGCGGCCTTGCTGCTGATGCTGCCGTTCATGGGCGACGCGCTCGCCGGCTACATGACCCGCATCGCCGCGCGCATCGCCGCCGGACAGTGAGAAGAGACGAAGCGGGCGGCCGGCTGCTATGACGGCGCATGAACCTGCTCCTGCCCGGGATCGCGGCGGCCTACCTGCTGACCTTCGCCCGGGTCGGTACGCTGATCATGCTGATGCCGGGCGTCGGCGAGCAATCGGTCTCGCCGCGCATCCGGCTGTCCTTCGCCCTGCTGGTCTCGCTGCTGCTGTTCCCCATGGTGCGGCCGCTGCTGGCGGTGGGCTCCGACGCGATCGGCACGCCACGGCTGATCGGCCTGCTGTTCTCGGAGACGCTGGTCGGGCTGGTGATCGGGCTGACCGTGCGGATGATCCTCGCCGCGCTCCAGACCGCGGGCCTGATCATCTCGCAGCAGGTCGGCCTGTCCTACGCCATGACCGTCGACCCGTCGCAGGGTGGCCAGCAGCCGGCGCTCGGCAACTTCCTCTCGCTTCTCGGCATCACGCTGATCCTGGCGGCCGACCTGCACCACGTGGCGCTCGACGCGATCGGGCGGAGCTACGCGGTGCTGCCGCCGCAGGCGGTGCCGGCCTTCGGCGACGCGGCGACCCTGGCGCTCAAGGCGATCGGCCGCGGCTTCACCCTCGGCGTGCAGATCGCCTCGCCGTTCATCGCCTTCGGCATCCTGTTCAACCTCGGCCTCGGGGTGCTGTCGCGGCTGATGCCGCAGCTGCAGGTGTTCTTCGTCGCGGTGCCGGCCTCGGTGCTGATCGGCATGCTGATCCTGTTCGGCTCGCTCGGCGTGATGATGACCGTGTTCCTGGACGACCTCGGCCGCTACCTGCTGGAATTCGCCGGACGGTGAGCCGGTGTCGGACCATCGCGTGGTCGAGGCGCAGGTCCCTTCTCCCAGGGGGAGAAGGACAGGATGAGGGGCGTGAGTTTTCCGGCGAGGTCACGACCCTCACCCCAGCCCTCTCCCCATGGGAGAGGGGGCAGGTCGGCGCCGAACGTGGACATATCCTGGTCCGTCTCGGGAGCGGCTGAGCCATGTCCGAGGGCACCGAGCAGGAAGACAAGACCGAAGAACCGACCCAGCGGCGCCTCGACCAGGCGATCGAGCAGGGCAACGTCGCGACCAGCACCGAGATAAACACCTTCGCGATCCTGGCGGCCTTCACCCTGGCGCTGGTGATCGCGGGGCCGAGCATCGCCCGCGGGCTCGTCGCCGAGATGCGCGGCTTCCTGATGAACGCCCACGCGGTGCCCGACGACCCGCACGCCATGGTGGGCATCGCGGGCCGTACCCTGACGATCTGGCTGCAGGCGCTCGCGGTGCCGGCCGGGCTCGTGGCGGTGGCGGGTCTGGCCGCCGGCCTGCTGCAGCACCCGCTGGTCTTCACCACCGAGACGCTCGGGCCGAAGTTCGAGCGGATCTCGCCGATGGCCGGCGTCAAGCGCATCCTCGGGATGGAGGCGCTGTTCCAGTTCGTGAAGGGCCTCGCCAAGATGGCGGTGGTCGGCGTCGTGGTCGGGACCCTGCTGTGGCGCGACCGCGACCGCCTCGAGGTGTTCGCCCGCCTCGACCCAGCCGCCTGCCTCACGGCGATCCTCGGCATCAGCATCAAGCTGCTCGGCGGCGTGCTCGCCATCCACCTAGCGATCACGATGGCCGACGCCCTGTACCAGCGCTACCGCTGGCGCCAGCGCCTGCGCATGTCCAAGGAGGAGATGAAGCAGGAGATGAAGGAATCCGACGGCAACCCCGAGGTGAAGGGGCGGATGAAGCAGATCCGCATGCAGCGGGTGAAGAAGCGGATGATGGCGGCGGTGCCGACTGCCACGGTGGTCATCACCAACCCGACCCACTACGCGGTGGCCCTGCGCTACGAGGCCGGGATGGGCGCGCCGGTCGTCGTCGCCAAGGGCGTCGACTCCCTGGCCTTCCGCATCCGCGAGCTCGCCAAGTCGCACGACGTTCCGGTGCTGGAGAACCCGCCGCTGGCGCGTGCGCTCCACGCCACCGTGGAGATCGACGAGGCGATCCCGGCCGAGCACTACAAGGCGGTCGCCGAGGTGATCGGCTTCGTCATGCGCCTGCGCCGCCGGGCCGCGTGAGCGCGCCGAACGCACGGTTTGTCCACCTTCCTCGGCCAGACTAAGCCGGGACCGACCGGAAGGCGGCCCCCGTCGGAAGTCGGCGCGTCCTGAAAGACAGCGCTTGCCGATCGGCGGGGTGAGGGCATAACCGGTCCTTCGTTTGTGGATTCAAGGCCCGATGCCGGATCTTAGTGGACCCACGCCCGCGGTTTCGGGCTCGATCGACCGGTCGGAACGGCCCGGGCGGGTCGGATTGCTGCTCGTGCTCGCCGGGCTGCTGGTCGGGGCGGCGATCGGGCTGTCGTTCGTAGCCAACGAGCAGGCGCAGTCGCTGATCATCTGGCTGCTGGCGCTGCTCGCCATGGCCGGCGTGTTCTTCCTGTTCGCGATGGCGATCGGGGCGATCCAGCTCAGCGGGCAGGGCGGGCGCGACGACATCACCAAGGCGATCGTCGACGCCGCCCCCGAGGCCACCGTCGTGGTCGAGGAGGGCGGCCGGCTGATCTACGCCAACGAGGCCTACCTGAACGTGGCGGGCGGCGACAGCTTCTCGACGCTGCGCCCGGTCGAGCGGATCTTCGTCGGCTCGCCGGAGGTGTCGGAGGCGATCTACCGCCTGTCGCAGGCCGCCCGCGACGGGCGCAGCCACGCCGAGGAGGTGCGGATGTCGCCGCCGCCGGCGGGCGGCGCGCGGGGGCGCGACTTCGCCTGGTACCGCATCCAGGTCCGGCCGCTGCCGCGGCCGGGACGGGCCGCCTCGCTCTGGACGGTGGGCGACATCACCGCCGAACGCGAGCGCCAGGAGAACGTCTTCCAGGAACTCCAGCACGCGATCGACTACCTCGACCACGCGCCCGCCGGCTTCCTCTCGATCGATCCGACCGGCGCGATCGTCTACATGAACGCGACGCTGGCCGCCTGGCTCGGCTACGACCTCGCGGTGGTCGGCCCCGGCGGCCCGCACCTCTCCGAGATCGCGCCCGCCGCCGACGCGCTGATCCAGAACGCCGGGCTCCCGGGCGAGGTCCGCACCGACCGGTTCGACCTGGATCTCCGCCGCCGCAACGGCCACCCGATGCCGGCCCGGCTCTACCACCGCGTCGCCTTCGGCAAGGACGGCAAGCCCGGCGCGTCGCGCACCTTCGTCATCAACCGCTCCGCCGGCGCCGAGAGCGACGAGCCGCAGCGCGCGGCCGAGGTGCGGCTCGCGCGCTTCCTCAACAACTCGCCGATCGCCATCGCGACGCTGGACCGCTCGGGCCGGATCGCCAGGGCCAACGCCTCGTTCGCCCGCCTGTTCGGCACCCTGCCGCGGCACGCGGTGGCCGAGTCCGCGGCCGGCGCCGAGGAGCCGAACTTCGCCGAATCGGTGGTCGAGCGCGACCGCCCGGCCCTCGATGCGGCGCTCGCCAAGGCGGCGAGCGGGCTCTCCGAGATCGAGCCGATCGAGGTCATGCTGGTCGGCAACGCCAACCGCTCGGCCCGGGTCTGGCTCAGCACCGCGGGCGGGGAGGGCGCCCCGGGGCAGGGGCAGGAGGAGGCCGACCGCGAGCCGCTGATCCTCTACGCCCTGGACACCACGGCCCAGCGCCAGCTCGAGCAGCAGATCGCGCAGACCCAGAAGATGGACACCGTCGGGCAGCTCGCCGGCGGCATCGCGCACGACTTCAACAACGTCCTCCAGGCGATCATCGGCTACTCGGACCTGCTTCTGGCGAGCCACAAGCCGACCGACCCGGCCTTCCAGGACATCATGCAGATCAAGCAGAACGCCAACCGGGCGGCGGGCCTCGTGCGCCAGCTCCTGGCGTTCTCGCGCCGGCAGACGCTGCGGCCGGAGGTGATGAACGTCGGCGAGGCGCTCTCGGAGCTGACGCTGCTGCTGAAGCGCCTGCTCGGCGAGCGCGTCGGGCTCGACCTCAAGCACGGGCGCGACATCTGGCCGGTGAAGGCCGACGTGAACCAGTTCGAGCAGGTGATCGTGAATCTCGCGGTGAACGCCCGCGACGCGATGCCCGGCGGCGGCCGCCTGCTGATCCGCACCGCCAACGTGCTCGACCCGGGCGCGGCGGCCAAACCCGACGGGCGCGGCGGCGCGCCGGCCGGCGATCACGTCCTGATCGAGGTGCTCGACACCGGCGAGGGCATCCCGCCCGACCTGATGGAGAAGATCTTCGAGCCGTTCTTCACCACCAAGGAGATCGGCAAGGGGACCGGCCTCGGCCTCTCGACGGTGTTCGGCATCGTCAAGCAGTCCGGCGGCACCATCGACGTGCAGTCGACGGTGGGCGAGGGCACCAGCTTCCGGATCTACCTGCCGCGCCACGAGCCCGCCGCCCTGCCCGAGCCGGCGCCGGCGCTGCCGCCGGCCGCGGCCGACGCGTCCGTTTCTGCGGCCGGCGCGCAGCCGGGGGGCGAGAACTTCGTCCTCGTCGGCGATCCGCCGGCGGCACCCGCTCCGAAGACGCCTCCGCGAAAGCCCTCGGCCGACCATACCGGGCAGGGGGTGATTCTCCTCGTCGAGGACGAGGATCCGGTCCGCGCCGTCAACAGCCGCGCGCTCTCGGCCCGCGGCTACACCGTGCTCGAGGCCGCCTCCGGCATCGACGCGCTCCACATCGTGCGCGAGGGCGGCCATCAGATCGACCTCGTCGTCTCCGACGTGGTGATGCCGGAGATGGACGGCCCGACCCTGCTGCGCGAGATTCGCAAGCACCTGCCGGACCTCAAGGTGATCTTCGTCTCGGGCTACGCCGAGGACGCGTTCCGCAAGAACCTGCCCGAGGGCGAGACCTTCAACTTCCTGCCCAAGCCCTTCAGCCTCAAGCAGCTCGTCGAGACGGTGAAGGCGACGATGGCCGAGCCGTAAGGCGGCGGGCAGGCGCGGAAAAGGCTCCCCCGTGGGCCGATTTCGTCCTTGCTGGACAAGAACAAAACAGGTACATCAAATGCAGGTTCCGGCGCATTGAGATGCGCGCCCAACCCCTGCATAAGGATGCCGAACGATGGCTCAGGCCGCACTGAAAGTGGTGGAAACCCCCGGCATGGTGGACAAGGACAAGGCGAAGGCGATCGACGCCGCGCTGTCCCAGATCGAGCGGGCCTTCGGCAAGGGCTCGATCATGCGGCTCGGCAAGAACGACAAGATCGCGGAGGTCGAGACCGTCTCGACCGGCTCGCTCGGCCTCGACATCGCGCTCGGCGTCGGCGGCCTGCCGCGGGGCCGCGTCATCGAGATCTACGGGCCGGAATCCTCGGGCAAGACCACGCTCGCGCTCCACACCATCGCCGAGGCCCAGAAGACGGGCGGCGTCTGCGCCTTCGTCGATGCCGAGCACGCCCTCGATCCGATCTATGCGCGCAAGCTCGGCGTCCAGCTCGACGACCTGCTGATCTCGCAGCCCGATACCGGCGAGCAGGCGCTCGAAATCACCGACACGCTGGTGCGCTCCGGCGCCATCGACGTGCTCGTGGTCGACTCGGTGGCGGCGCTGACGCCCCGCGCCGAGATCGAGGGCGAGATGGGCGACAGCCAGCCCGGCCTCCAGGCGCGCCTGATGAGCCAGGCCCTGCGCAAGCTCACCGGCTCGATCTCGCGCTCGAAGTGCATGGTGATCTTCATCAACCAGATCCGGATGAAGATCGGCGTGATGTACGGCAGCCCGGAGACGACCACCGGCGGCAACGCGCTGAAGTTCTACGCCTCGGTCCGCCTCGACATCCGCCGCATCTCGACCCTGAAGGATCGCGACGAGGCGATCGGCAACCAGGTCCGCGTCAAGGTCGTCAAGAACAAGGTCGCGCCGCCGTTCAAGCAGGTCGAGTTCGACATCATGTTCGGCGAGGGCGTGTCGAAGGTTGGCGAGCTGATCGACCTCGGCGTCAAGGCCGGCATCGTCGAGAAGTCCGGCGCCTGGTTCTCCTACAACAGCCAGCGCCTCGGCCAGGGCCGCGAGAACTCGAAGGGGTTCCTGCGCGACAACCCCGAGATCGCCGGCAAGATCGAGGCGTCGATCCGGCAGAATTCCGGGCTCGTCGCCGAGAAGATCCTCGAGAACGCCAAGCCGACCGAGGACGAGCTCGACGAGGGCGAGGCTTAAGTCCCGCACCGCCTCGAATCAGCCATCCAGAACGAAGAAGCGCGCCGGCCCGAGAGGGCGGCGCGCTTTTTCGTGTCAGGGCCAACGAATCGAAAAGCGCCGGGCGAGTAAATCTCAGGCCGAAAAGCCCGTCGGCTCGAACAGAAAATCGTCCACCGTCGGGATGCTGACCGAAAGCCCGGCATAGGCCGGCTTCGACAGGCGCCACGGGCGCTCGGCGCGGGCGCGGATCGCCTCGGAGGGACGCAGGCGGCGCAGCGAGCCCTCCGGCTCGACCTCCTCCACGGTGAGGAACCCGTAGACCTGCAGGCGGGACGCGATGAGCTTGGTCTCGCGGTCGCCCGCGGCCACCGTGAGCGTCCCCGTGGCGTAGACCGCATCCATCAGCGCGCGCTGCTCGGACCGGCGCCGGGCCTGCCCCTCGCGCACCCCGCCCTCGTACGGCAGAGGCCGGCCCGCGGCGGCGATCCGCCGGAAGGGGACGACGTTCTCGGCCGCACTCGAAACGCTACCCATACGCATCACCCTGACCGTCGACATCGCGAACCGCCGGGGGCGCAGCGCGCCGCCCCGACGAAGCGGAGAATTCGACCAATCGCTTTAATCTTCCGTGAGCGATGTCGGCCCGCATCCGGCACGACCTGCCCCGATCCGGCACGCCACGCCCGGATTGACGGGCCGCCCCGCACGGGGAACACAGCACCGCATCGGGCGGAGACGAGGATTTCGGGGCGATGCGGGGACGCGTTCTGGCGGTTGCGGAAGCCTCGGCCCCGGGCCTCGTCGCGGGCGACGACGGACGCCGCTACGCCTACGGCCTGACCGACCTGCGCAGCGCCGCCCCGCGCGCCGGCGAGGCGGTCGACTTCCAGGTCGAGCCCGGATCGGGCGATTCGGCCCGGCCGATCGGAACGGCGCGCGACCTGTACCTGATTCCCGGCGTCGTGCCGGCCTTCGCGGAGGCTCCGACGCACCCGGTGGCGCTCCACGGCGCACCCAAGCCGGACTGGACGCGCTTCTATCTCAGCCCGAACGGACGCGTCGCCCTCGGCGACTACTGGCTCTACGGCTTCCTCGTCCTGTTCGCCGTCAACCTGCTGCTGGGCTGGATCCCGGTCTTCGGCCAGATCGCTTCGCTCGTCGCAGCCTGGGCCGGCATCGCGCTCGCGACCAAGAGGTGCCACGACGTGAACCGCAGCGGCTGGTGGAGCTGGCTGCCGATCGTTCCGCTCGTAGCGGGGTTGGCAGCGGTTCCCCTGGCACTGTCGAACGCCGGAGACGCCGCCGTCGCGGTCGTCGTGGTCAGCAGCCTCCTCGCCCTGATCGCCGGCGCATGGCTGTTCTTCGCCGTCCTGATCCGCCAAAGCGACCCGGGCGACAATCGCTTCGGCCCGCCGCCGCCCCGCATAAAACCTTAACCTCTCGTCGGAGGCGAGATTATCGGCCGGAAACCATTGACCCACCCGGCGATGGAGGCTAGAAGCGCGCCACTTCGAACGGCCCGGGGGCTGCTGACGAGGCTGGGCGACAAGCCCGACCGACCGTCGACGACGCGCCGAACCACCGTCGAAGGCTCACATCGCCTGACGTCCTCGTCAGATCAGTAGGTACGAGCGCGCCTGCCTCAACAGGGGTGCTCCTCTGCCGACAGCGCGCCAAGGGTCCTCACCGACCCCTGGCGCATATTCGTTTTGCGGATCTCCCTTCGGGGGCATTCGTGGGCGGCTCCGCAGGGAGCCACGTTACGTCGCACGGGATCGCGCAGCGCCGCGATCCGGAGGAAGAGGGCACCAGATGCCGACGATCAACCAGCTGATCGCGCAGCCGCGGAAGATCCAGCGGAGCCGCAACAAGGTGCCGGCGCTCAACGCCTGCCCGCAGAAGCGCGGCGTCTGCACCCGCGTCTACACGACGACCCCGAAGAAGCCGAACTCGGCGCTCCGCAAGGTCGCCAAGGTCCGCCTCACCAACGGCTTCGAGGTGATCGGCTACATCCCCGGTGAAGGCCACAACCTTCAGGAGCACTCGGTCGTCATGATCCGTGGCGGCCGCGTGAAGGACCTTCCGGGCGTGCGCTACCACATCCTGCGCGGCGTGCTCGACACGCAGGGCGTCAAGAACCGCAAGCAGCGCCGCTCCAAGTACGGCGCCAAGCGTCCGAAGTAAGCACGACTCGCCCAGACGTTTGGTCTGGGCGGACATCACGGCATTCCACTGCCTCGTAAGGATGTCGCCGGCGCTCCGAAGGGAGTTGCTCAAGGCGGCCTGCGCGGGGTGCTTAGACTCTTTATCGTTCGAAAGAACCCGCCATGTCCCGTCGCCATTCCGCCGAGAAGCGTGAGATCATCCCCGACCCGAAGTACGGGGACATCGTTCTCACCAAGTTCATGAATTCGATCATGTACGAGGGCAAGAAGTCGGTCGCCGAGCGGATCGTCTACGGCGCCTTCGAGATCGTCGAGAACCGCGCCCGCGCCAACCCGATCGAGGTGTTCCGCGCGGCCCTCGAGAACGTCGCACCGATGATCGAGGTGCGCTCCCGCCGCGTCGGCGGCGCGACCTACCAGGTTCCCGTCGAGGTCCGTACCGAGCGCCGCCAGGCGCTGGCGATCCGCTGGCTGATCCAGGCCGCCCGCGGCCGCAACGACCGCACCATGGTCGAGCGCCTGTCGGCCGAATTCCTCGATGCCGCGAACAATCGCGGCAACGCCGTCAAGAAGCGGGAAGACACGCACCGGATGGCTGAAGCCAACCGCGCCTTCTCGCACTACCGCTGGTAAGCGGCCCGACGCCCCTTTCGGAGAGATCCCGATGCCCCGCACCCACGCGATCGAGGACTACCGCAACTTCGGCATCATGGCCCACATTGATGCCGGCAAGACCACGACCACCGAGCGGATCCTCTACTACACCGGCAAGTCCCATAAGATCGGCGAGGTCCATGAGGGCGCCGCCACCATGGACTGGATGGAGCAGGAGCAGGAGCGCGGCATCACGATCACGTCCGCCGCGACGACGTGCTTCTGGCGCGAGAAGCGCCTGAACATCATCGACACGCCCGGCCACGTCGACTTCACCATCGAGGTGGAGCGCTCGCTTCGCGTGCTCGACGGCGCGGTGTGCGTGCTCGACGGCAACCAGGGCGTCGAGCCCCAGACCGAGACCGTCTGGCGCCAGGCCGACAAGTACGACGTGCCGCGCGTCGTGTTCGTCAACAAGATGGACAAGATCGGCGCCGACTTCTTCAAGTGCGTCGCCGACATCATCACGCGCGTCGCGGGCAAGCCGGTCTGCCTGCAGCTGCCGATCGGCGCCGAGAGCACCTTCCGCGGTGTGATCGACCTGATCAAGATGAAGGCGATCGTCTGGTCGGGCGAGGCGCTCGGCGCCAACTACGACGAGGAAGAGATCCCGGCCGACCTCAAGGATCAGGCGGTCGAGTATCGCACCAAGATGATCGAGGCCTGCGTCGAACTCGACGACGAGGCGATGACCGCCTACCTCGACGGCGTCGAGCCGAGCGAAGAGACCCTTCGCATGCTCGTCCGCCGCGCCGTGCAGCTGCGCGCCTTCCACCCGGTGCTCTGCGGCTCGGCGTTCAAGAACAAGGGCGTGCAGCCCCTGCTCGACGCGGTCGTCGACTACCTGCCGTCTCCCGCCGACCGCGGCGAGATCAAGGGCCTCGACTTCAAGACCGAGGAAGAGATCGTCCGTCATCCGACCGACAGCGATCCCTTCTCGATGCTCGCCTTCAAGATCATGGACGACCCGCATGTCGGGACGATCACGTTCTGCCGCGTGTACTCGGGCAAGATCGAGTCGGGCGCCAACGTGCTCAACTCCTCGCGCGACAAGAAGGAGCGCGTCGGCCGCATGCTCCTGATGCACGCCAACAACCGTGAGGACGTCAAGGAGGCCTTCGCCGGCGACATCGTCGCCCTGGCCGGCCTCAAGGACACCCGCACCGGCGACACGCTGTCGGACCCGGTCAAGGTCGTGATCCTCGAGAAGATGGAGTTCCCCGAACCCGTCATCGAGATCGCGGTCGAGCCGAAGTCGAAGGCGGACCAGGAGAAGCTCGGCATCGCGCTCGCCAAGCTCGCGGCCGAGGACCCCTCCTTCCGCGTCTCCACCGACCAGGAGTCGGGCCAGACCATCCTTCGCGGGATGGGCGAACTCCACCTCGACATCAAGGTCGACATCCTGCGCCGCACCTACAAGGTCGACGCGAACATCGGTCAGCCGCAGGTGGCGTACCGCGAGAAGCTGACCCGCCGGACCGAGATCGACTACACCCACAAGAAGCAGACCGGTGGTACCGGCCAGTTTGCGCGGGTGAAGTTCGTGGTCGAGCCGAACGAGCCCGGCAAGGGCTTCGAGTTCGCCTCGAAGGTGATCGGCGGCGCGGTGCCGAAGGAGTACATCCCGGGCGTCGAGAAGGGCCTCAACTCGGTCCTCGGCGCCGGCATCCTCGCCGGCTTCCCGGTGGTCGACATCAAGGTGGAGCTGATCGACGGCGCCTACCACGACGTCGACTCCTCGGCGCTGGCCTTCGAGATCGCGTCCCGCGCGGCTCTCCGCGAAGCGCTGCAGAAGGGCGGCTCCGTGCTGCTCGAGCCGGTGATGAAGGTCGAGGTCGTCTCGCCGGAAGAGTATACCGGCTCGGTGATCGGCGACCTCAACTCCCGCCGCGGCCAGATCCAGGGCCAGGACATGCGCGGCAACGCGAACGTCATCAACGCGATGGTGCCGCTCGCCAACATGTTCGGCTACGTGAACCAGCTGCGCTCCTTCTCGCAGGGCCGCGCCAACTTCACGATGCAGTTCGACCACTACGAGGAAGTGCCGCGCGGCGAAGCCGACAAGGTCATCGCCAAGTACGCCTAGCTCCAGTACGCGTAAGCCGATCCTCGACATCCCATCCGCGTCGCCGGCCTGACCGCAGGCCCGGCGCGCACCACTCACCGAACCGGAGGCTACCATGGCCAAAGAGAAGTTTGCCCGCACGAAGCCGCACTGCAACATCGGCACGATCGGTCACGTCGACCACGGCAAGACGTCGCTGACGGCGGCGATCACGAAGGTCCTGGCGGAGTCCGGCGGGG
>NZ_VRUW01000105.1:0-13588 GCF_008039475.1 Methylobacterium sp. WL12
TCTGCACCGCCCACAACCTCCTCAAGCTGGCCAAGGCCAGTCACTGAGCCCAAAGCCGACGCCCACGTCTGCCCACACTTCCAACCTCATCCCACCGCGTAAACTCGTTACTCGGACGGGCTCCTAGCGGTAGCGAGAACCGGCACATTTTGGCAATCGTCTCGCAATTGAGCCCAAATACCCGGGCTGCCTCGCGACGAGAGTGGCCGTCGATGAAAACGACCTGCTGAACGGCCGCGTAGTTTTCCACGGCAACCATCCTGCTCCCCCGAAAGAGAAACTTCTCCACTGGCCAGCTTTTACCCCGCCCGCATCAGCACGCAGCCGATGCTCTAATGGATGGTTTTATCACCGTCCTACATAGATGGACGACGCAGGTTATAGTAGCACAAGCACCGCCCGTTCGGCATCTCTCAGTAAGCGGCATACGCAGGCACCCGCGCTCAAGCTTGGCGCGGGCGTCATCATCGGTACTTTTGGGTAAGCGTCAAGAACTTCATCCAATGCTCGCAATACTTGCAGCTTATCTAACAGCTTAGCTATTGTCCTGACTGTGAACCGATTTTACTAATACGAATAAGCTAAAGTATCCAAATTCCATCTTGTATTGCAGGAGCTACAAGCGCTTTATTTTCGATACTCTCCGAAAATCCGATTAGGACATCTCCCCTGTCGTATGACCCATTCGACATTAATTGCTGCCAACCTGCGTACCCTGCTGCTTCTAGATCGCGACCAAGAACGTTATTATAAAGGGCACGAATGAACTGCTCGTCGGTCGAATTTGATCCATATAAAGTCTGGAACTCGGCGGAAACTAAGAAAGCCTGACCAATTTGCTTGAGAGATAATTCACTATCGTTTAGTTTTATATTGTGCGATAGTCCTTTTAGATCTGGAGTACGGTCAAAAGCAGCTTGATAAAGTCGATATGTTTGACCAGCATCTCCTTCGAGATCAAAGGCCAAAGTCCCGTCTGAAAACTGGAGGCGCTCAACATCGATCAACGTGTCTGTACCGTTCCGGACTGGAGCCAAATCCTGAACGATAGTAGTTAAATTCGATTTTGAAATTACATATTCGCTTCTCTGACCAAGCAAGCGGGATACATCTAAGCCTTCGCCACCGGCAAGGAGATCGTTGCCAGGCCCGGCATCGAAAGTATCATTGCCAGGACCTCCGCCCATAAGGTCTCTTTGAACGCTGCCAACGTGATAATCGCTCCCAGTACTGCCAATCCAAACGTGAGAGCTAGTATCATAATTGGTAGACAAATCTCGTGAATATCCAATCTCTATGGTTCCAGATTTAGTGTCGCCAGGCACAAAGTGCTTAATTGTTATAGCGGTTGCACCATAAGTGCCTTGTACAAGAGAAAGAGCTAAGTCGCTTGTCATTCCTGCCTGCTCAAGCAGTTTTGAATTTAAAGCACCATTCGTAGAAAGTAAATATGATGTTGTATTTAAATTAAATCTGGCCGGGTCATAATTTTGAAAATTTGTGATTGCATCGGAGACAAGAGCTGTTCCATCTTTCTGAATTTCAAAAACAACAGCAGCAGAATTGAATACATTCTTGATCGCTGTGCTATATGTTGGAAATATCTTATCTGCTAGATAACCAGTTACTTCTTCAATCCCCGTTGATATAGCAGAAGCCTTCAGAAGTTGTGCAGTCTCTACTGCCGAGGATTTCCAATCAAAAGACCATGTCCCATCTAGGTTGAGGCCCTTACTTTTAACATCATCGATTGTACTATAGTTTTTCGATAGATTTGCTGGGATAACGAAATTATCCGGGACCGTAAAAGAGCTGTACTTATAATAATTAGTCTTTGTCGTAGCTCCATTTGGGCGTTCTATATCGTATGACTCCTGTTTTGATCCTTGATAGCTTGTGTAAATCCCTGTAATTTGAAATTCTGCATAATCAAAATTATCGTAACTACTAATCTCACCAGGATCACCAAATCCAGCTTCAAGACTATACTTATCCCGAACCGTTTCGCCGTTGACTTGGAGCTTTGTGCCATAATCATTTGGTTTTTTTTGGATGAGGGATACGAAATTCACTTCGGCAAAAAGAGTCTTGGTCATTTTCTGAGATCCACAGTGACGCTTTTATGAAGCATCCAATCTCATCAAAAATGCAAATTCAGTCAATATATGAAACGTACTATATTGTCCCTCAGCGCGATTTAGGTTTTGTCTGATTCGGGTTCGCGCGGTTTCCAGGGCTTCTGTGGCTGATACCAAGCCTCGCTGAGTAGGACCCACGCGGGGTAGCATGAGGATCTGAGTCGTGATTCTGTCCTTGGTTTTGAAGCCTGAGGGGGATGCGATGGCTGCTCCGGTGCCGCTGCTATTGGACTTCGATGCCGGGGCGTTGCGCGGTCTGGCCAAGGGTTCGCACGATCAAGCGCAGACCCGCCGCCTGTTGGCGCTGTCAGTGATTGCCGCGGGTGGCTCGCGCTTGGAGGGGGCCGAGATCGGCGGGGTCGGGTTGCAGTCGGTGCGCGACTGGGTCGTGGCCTTCAACGCCGATGGACCGGACGGCCTGATCGACGGCAAGGCCCCTGGGGCCCGTCCGCGCCTGAACGCCGACCAGCACGATGTCCTCAAGGCGCTGGTCGACCAGGCACCGACGCCGGCCGCAGACGGTGTGGTGCGCTGGCGGTTGTGCGATCTGGCCCAGATCCTGCCCGAGGATCACGGCGTGTCGGTCTCCGAGCAGACCTTGAGCCGGGTCTTGCGGGCCATGGGCTACGCTAAGCTCTCCGCCCGCCCGCGCCATCACGCCCAGGATCCAGGCGCCGCGGCTGTTTTTAAAAAGACTTCCCCGACCGTTTGGCGGAGATCGCGTAGGCTGCCGGCGGCAAGCCGGTAGAGGTCTGGTTCTGCGACGAGGCCCGTGTCGGTCAGAAGAACACCCTGACCCGCCGCTGGGCAAAGCGCGGAACGCGACCCTCGGCTCCGAAGGACTAGCACGCGGCCTCGGCCTACATCTTCGGGGCCATCTGCCCGGCCCGGGGCGTCGGCGCAGGCTTGATCATGCCCCGCTGCACCACGTCAGCGATAGCCCATCATCGCAAAAAGATCGCCACGACCATCGCTCCGCGGGCCCACGCCGTGCTCCTGCTCGACCAGGCCGGCTGGCACACCACCCGGAAACTGCTCGTGCTGAGCAACATCACCCGATTGCTCCTGCCGGCGCGCTCACCTGAGCTCAACCCGGTCGATCCTTCGACGGGCTGAAGAAAGGACCTGTGGCAGGGCCTCGTGCGACAACTGGCTCGGCAACCGGATCTTCCAATCCTACGCCGACATCCTCGATCACTGCTGCGAAGCCTGGAACAAGCTCATCGCCCAGCCCTGGCGCATCATTTCTATCGGACTGCGCCGTTGGGACAATGAGTGTTGATCAATGAGAGTTGGTATGACGCTGCACTAGGCCGCCGACGAGGGCGAGCAGGCTGTGCTTCCACTGACCGCTGCCGATCCCGTCGAGGCAGGCCGACGCGCAGCCCGCTCGTCATGCGCGGCGCTGAAGGCCGGGGACGTAGCTCGGATGGTTCGGAATGGTGACGGGCGCCGCCATCTCGACCTGGCACGCGATGGTGTCGCCCATGAATTCCAACACGCCCTCGCAGGCGTTCCGGGCCAGCTGCGCGGCTTGCGGGAAGACCCGCATCCGTTCGGCGCGCTCCGGGTCCGCCCTTGCGAACGCGACGTCGCGGATTGCTTCCAGGGTCGGCGGGTCAACCTCCGTCAGGTAGGCGGGCGCGGTCAGGACTGCCCGCAGCGCCGAGTGATCCCCGCCCTCGATCGCGCGCCGCACCGCAAGCGCCCGCTCGCCCTCCGGAAGGCTCCGGAGCCAGGCGCGGATCTCCTGCATCATGGCGATATCCGGCGCCTCGACAGGTGGCGCTGCCTGCTGGTCATCCATCAGCTTCCGGCGGGCGGCGACCATCGCGGCGACCTTCTCCTCGATCTTCGGCAGGTGGCCGACCAGGGTGGTGCCGCGATCGTCCACGAAGGCCTGAAGCTTCGCGCGTCGTCCGGCCATCGAGAGGCCGGGGTCGTTGGCGATCGTCTCGCCAAGCGCCTCGAAGGCTGCGAACAGCGTCCGGGCGTCGTTCAGGGCTTTGTGGAAGTCGATCTCACCGTTTGACCCTTGGGGATCGAGCTTTTCCGGCCACCGGCCGGGGTGAAGTCGCATCTCGACTGAGGTTTTCTCGATGGGCATGATGGTTCCTTTCAGTACAGGCCACTGATGGCGCTGCTTCTGACTTCGAAGTTTCCACGGGTCAGGGCGTAGCGGCAGGCGTCGGCCGCGTGGTCGGGCCCGCGGCTGTCGACGTCATCGAAATCGCGCGGATCGCGGCCGAGACTGGGGACCGTCAGCCACCAGTATTCGCACCGCCGCGCGACGTAGAGGCCCGCCCGATCGGGCTTGCCGGCGTCCTGCAGCATGGTCCGCATCAGCGCCCAGCCGGGCTTCCGGCGCCCCTTGCGCGCTGGCTGAAGGCTGACGCCGTTCGATCGGAACTCGTCGGCGTAGGAGCCTTTCGCGGACCCTCCGAACGAGAACATGCTGTCATCGCCGACGCCCTTGGCAGGGATGTTCCAGCGCTTCGCTAGGTCGGTGATCGCCTCGCATAGGTGCGGGATCGTGTAGCCGAGCCCCTTGTTGAGCGTGTTCGGCTCGACGGTCGCGAGCTCGTCGAGCAGCAGGATCGAGCCGCGGGCGTAGAACCGACCGTCGGCACCCACGGCGCCGGGGCTCTCCGCGCAGACGTAGGTGACGCTCGGCGAGGTCGAGCCGTAGTCGTGCGCAAGGAAGAACTTGAAGCCTTGCCCACTGAGCCGGCCGAGATAGGCGAGCTTCTGATCGGTGAGCTTGATCGATTTCGGGCCGACACGGACGAAGCCGGGGGGAACCTCATCGGCGTCGCGCTCGCGACGGTCCGAGGGCAGTGCCCAGCCATCGATCATCACCCGCTGCTCGTCGAGGACGCTGGAGAAGTACGCGCCCCGTCCGATGCTCCAGTCGCCGAACTTCCATGCCTTGCCGAGATCGGGGTCCAGGCTCGTCGCTGCGTCGAGCTGCTTGGCGTAGGCCTCGCGATCGAGGTTCGGGTTGTCGTGGTAGGTCGAGGGGCAGTTCACGAAGGTCCGGCCGCTCGTCTTCTCCAGGTAGGGGTGCCAGGGAGTCGCCTTGTTGACGTGACGCCGCGAGAGCCAGCCGTGGCCGGGACCGCCGGGGTTCGCCACCACAACGAAACGAGGAAGGATCGGAGCCGGTGCGCGCAGACAAGACCGGAGCATGTCGAGCATCGCGGGATCGGAGTACTGCCCCGCCTCGTCGACCGCGATCATCGTGAAAGACTTGCCTTGGTACTTGTAGAAGTCTTGGTCGCCCTCGTACTGGTCGAGCTGCAACGTGGCGCCACTTGGGAACGTCCATAGGTGCGACGATCCGTTGTAGGAGGCGCCCCCTTGGTAGGCCAAGCCGAACACCTGACGGCACGTCGCCTCGAAGTCCTGCATGCCGGTGAAGTTACGGCGAACGAACAGGACGCGGGCTGCAGCGCCGTGTTCCTCAATGTGGCGCAGGATCAGCCCGGCGAGGCCGAAGGTCTTTCCGCCGCCGCGCCCGCCGCCGATGAACAGGTCCCATTCCTGCGGCACGCTGAGGACGCGCGTCTGGAATTCGGTCCAGTCGAGGGCCGACGCCGAAGGCGTGGGGAGCGCGGTACCTGCCACCGAAGGCTGCCTACCGGCTCTGGGGGCGGTTGTGGTGCGCGGCGAGGTCGGCCATCGCGTCCAGCGGACGATCTGCCGAAGCGGCGGCATCCGTGACTGCTCGACGGTCGGCGTCACGGGTGGCCAGGGCGGCGTCGTAGGCGGCCTTCGCGTCCGCGACGGTCATCACCGTGCCAAACGGGCGCGGGCCGTCCTGGCGGGCCGCTGTGCGGGCCTTGTCGAGGTTCGCGCTCGCGGTCTCGAAGGCAACCTGAGACGCCTTCGCGGCGTCCTCGGCCTGTTGCAAGGTCAGGGACATCAGGGCTGGTCCTCGTGCTGGATGGTGAGGGACTTCGACCACTCGTCGCGGGACATCGGCCCGGGCAGGTTGATGACGATGCGCGGGCCGGTATCGGCGGCGCCATCAGCGGGGCCGTTGTCGCGGTACGCATGGCGGGTCTTGAGCAGGAACATCGCCGCCGCGGGGTACGGCGGGCGCTCGGCGCGGACCTGCTTGCCGTTCTCGTCGAACTCGGCTGGCACGCCGCGGGCCTCGCGCATCAGCAGGCCGACGAGTTCGCCCTCTTCGACAGCGCGCGCCTCGACCCAAGCTTCGTTGGCCGCCGGGTCTTCCTCGCGGATACGACGCCACGTCTTGAAGCTGACGCCGAGCGCCCGAGCCAGGTCGATCTCGCGCACGCCGTTTGCTGCGGCACTTTTGATAACGTCCAGCCCGCCCTCAGGCAGGGTCTTTCGGGGGCGAGCCAAGATCAATTTCCATCGCGACAGCCAACGAGTGGCGTTGGCGAAAGCTTAAACCAAAAACAACATCTCTTAAACAGGTATTTCGCACGGTTTACAGCGCATTTATGCATCTTAGTGTTCAGTTATGTTCGTATATGTTCGTTATTGTTCGGGCATCCTTCGGATACGCCTCATGCCGCAGGTCGGGTGAGCTGGCGCCCGCTCGGCTGTCCGCAAGCAGTGCTTGGCCTGCATGGCTTCAGATCGTCGGGAAACCGGTCGTTTATCCGACGCTGGCAATCCCGGCTCCGGAACGGCTTCAATCAGCAGGTTTCGTGTCGGAAAAATGTGTCGGCAAATCTAACGGCGGGAAAACGGTGTGCGCTTCCCCAACAGTTCAGAGCCACCCGATCGGCGACCACCCGGGTGGCAGGCGCCGCCAATACGGCACCGGGTTCCGCACGCTCCCGCCCTCGGACCACCGGCAGCCTGCGAAGGTCTCGACCCGCATCGTCTCGTAGAAGGCGACCCACCGCTCGGCCTGGATGGTGATGGGGCGATCGTGCGGCGCGGTCGCCATCGGCTTCCATGGCGGGGCAGGTTCGGTCATCGGGGTCTGGCTCTAGCAAGAGGCATCCGAATGGTCGAAGGGTGCCGGCCGCGCCTCTGTAAGGCTGGGGAGGCCGCCGGCTCTCGGTGTTTCGATGCCACCGCCGAGTGGGCTGGTTCGAGCGTGTCGGAGCGTCTCGTGCGCGCGTTTTTAAGGATGGCACAAACGAGGCTCGCGACGGTTCCTGCCCCCATTCCACCGACCCCCCTCAGATCTTGCTCCACCGTGAAAGGTTGAGCGGAGCAACGTTGAGCAGGTGGAGCGTAGGGCGGCGGGTGCTCCACTGCTCCACTTGCTCCACCACCCTTTAGGGTGGAGCAGGTGGAGCAGAGCAAACGCCCGGGTCGGAAGGGGTGTGGCGAGGTGGAGCAAATTGCCGTCAGTCGGAAGCCGCTTCACCGACCTCCACGAAGCTGCGCGGACGCCTCATCGAATCCATGGCCTCAACCACCACGAACATGCCCGTCCCGATCCACGTCCGCAGCATCGCCTTCACACGAGCCTTGCCCGCAACGTCCAGTTCGATCCCGAGCGCTTCGGCGATGGCGATGCCCGCCCAGTCCTTCGCCTGTGCGTTCTCCCGCCACCGGCCGGCTGCGACCGCTCGTTGAGCCTTCCGCAGGTCGTCGACGGTCACACCCTCGAGCAGGTCCGGCCACTGCCATGGCTCGACCACCGCGACGTGATCCCCGCCGCCCGGCCCGTTGCCCAGCTCGACCGACGCGAGCTTGAACCATTCGCTGCGATCCGGCGGCGGCGCGAGGTTGGCCTTGCCGTTGTCCGCCCGGAAGTAGCCGCGGTGCGAGGCGAGGTTGGCGCGCTCGGCCTGGTCCTTCGACATGGGGTTGAGCACGCGGGCCGAACGGGCCGCAGCGAGCAGTGCACCGGCGCCGCGCCCGTCCTCGACGGTGAACTCGGCGCCACCGCCCTGGCCCTTCCGGACGTGGTGCACGAGCTCGATCGCAGCCCGGCCGGTCTCGGCGATCCGGTTCCACGCCTTCGCCACGAGGTCGATCGCGGCGTTGTCGTTCTCGCTGACCCTGTGCGACGACACGAAAGGATCGACCGTCACCACGTCGATCTGGTTGGCCGTGATGGTTGCGACTAAACCCTCGACTACCGGCTCGGCGACCTTGGCCCCATCCTTCGTCGTGGTGGCGATCACGATCTCCGACGTCCGGCCGCTGTCGAGGAACAGCCGACCCTCCAGCTCGGCTTTCTCGATCCCGTAACGCAGGCAGATCGCCGCGCCCCGGCGCTCGATCTCCTCGAGCGGATCCTCCAGGGCGACGTACCAGACGCGGAGGCGGCCGGGTGGCGTCACGCCGAGCAGCGGACGCCCCGTCGCCATCGCGATCGCCTCGACCAGCACGAGGCTCGACTTGCCGACTGCGCCGGGCGCGACCGTCGTCGACAGGAATCGGCGGATCAGGTGCCGACTGTACAGCCATTCCCGCGGCGGGATGCTCGCCGGGTCCCGCCAACGGTACGGCGTCGCGCGGATCGTGGCCCGCGCGTCGCTCGCACCCGCTGCAGCATCGGCGTGGTCGGGCTCGAACGGCGCGAACTCCACGTTCTCCATCACGGTCGACCTTCCCCGCCGCCGGTCGCGCTGTCCGCGCGCTCCGCCTGGGCGTGTTCGGTGAGAGTGCGCTTGGGCGGAGCGGCTCGGCGCATCGAATCACGCCACAGCCGATCAGTCTCGACCGCCTCGGCCAAGCCGGGCAGTCCGTTGGCCGCGTGCGAGGCGCAAATAGCCAGCAGGCGCAGCGAGCGGTTGAGCCCGCGATCGTCGCCGAGCTGCGCGTACTCGACGGCATGCGCGGCGTAGATGCTGGCGCGGTATGCGGCGTCTGCGATCGCGTCGCGGTGGAGGGTCGCCGTGGTCGAGGAGGTGTTCGCCCCGATCGGGGGGAGATCAGCGTCGCTCATTGCGCTAGGCCCCCCGACGTTTCGTGATTGCGGCGTAGGTCCCGAGGATCTTCCGGCGGTCGAGCGCGTCGAGCCGGTCGACAGCCGCGAGGGCAGTCGGAAGCGCGGTCTCGGTGGCCTCGGCCTCGCTAAGCGCGTCGATCAACGTCTCGGCGCGGTGTCCGCACAGCAGGCGAGCGATGACGTGGAGGGTCCGCAACCGAAGCAAGCGCTCGCTGGGGTCGAGCCGCGGATGAAAGGGACCCCACTGGTTGGCGAGCGGGATCATCGCAGCGCCTCCCGTGGGCCGAGCCCGGCGAGCTGTGCGACGACGGCCGCGACCTCGACGCCGCAGCCTAGGCGGCGAGAGAGGTGATGGACGACGATGGGTGCCGGTGCTATTTCGGAGCTGTCGATCTGGCGAGAGACAGCTTCCGAGGGACGTGAGCGCTTGCAGGCGCCGCGTCCCTCATCTGTTTTCAGCATGCGCTACGCGGCCTCCATCTTGGTGGACTGCCGGGCTTCGAAGGCCTGCAGGTCGGCGAGGCGCCAGTAGCGGCGGTTGTTGATGCGGATCGGCTTCGGGAAGCCGAGCTTCGGATCAGCCAGCCACCGAAAGATCGTCATGTCCGACACGCCGTAGCGAGCGCGGACCGGTGTCGCCGGCAGAAGGTCGTCGCTGGATTTTTGGGTATGCGAAGGCATTGCGTGGCTCCTTGTTGGAACACGCTGACCATCATTATCCCGGGAAACCGGACAATTAGTTGGTTTCAGAAGAGACTAGTTCTTTTCAAAACCAACTAGTTCGCCTTCCGTCACTTTGGCTGCGCCGCACGATAGGTGCGAAGCCAGCGGATGTCGTCGTCGTTGGGTTCGGGCAATTGAAAGTCGATTGATTCCCGTGGAAAAGCTTTTGGAAACCGCCACGGCGACCAGCCCTTCAGAAGAGGGGCAACCAAGTCGGCAATCTGCTCAGCAAATTCGGCAGCCATTTTGATATCGGGCGAAATATCCGATGCATTAGATCCTGTGATTTTTGCCTCAAATGCTTGCGCTAGTCCTATTCCAGCCCAAATGTGAGATACATCTTTATATTTTGACCAATACCCAAGAATTGTCATGTGTTTTTTAGCAATTGGCGCCCCTGTCTCTTCAGTCTCTTTGAAAACTAAGTGAATTCCCTTGTTAATAAGCACTCGTTCTGATGGCATATGTCGATGAAACTGCGCGATCTTTAGTACTACCGTGCCAGCCATTTCTCCGCCAAGCTGAGCACTTCTCCATTCATTTATATTGAGCTCGCCCTGCTTTGATTTACGAAAGTTGCGATTCAATCGCATTCGGAAAACAGAGATATAATCCTCGATGCTTGCCGTATCGTCTGGATACAGCATGCAGGCTTGAATGATCCCTGCCGCAGCAGGATCCACTGTTCCGTCGGATAAAAGAACCGGCAGTTCGCGCATCATAGGCTTTCTGCGGCAAGAGCAGACACATGCCCCGCCCAACTTTCTAAAGCCGTTCGTTTCTCAGCGAGGTACTGGTAGCGGTTGTAGATCGCGGCAACGCCGCTGACGGTCCCAGAGGCGTGATTGAGCACCGCCTCGACGACGTGGATCGGAACCCCGCCCTTCGCCATGCCGGTGCTGGCGGTGCGGCGTAGATCGTGCAGCCGCCAGGGCTTCAGCTCCACCCCATCAGGATCGCGACCGGCCGCCGCGGCATCCGCACGGGCGATCGAGAGCATGGCGCCGTCGAGCTTCGCTTTATTCTTCGCGAAGTTCGACGCGGCAGTGGTACCGTCCGTGGTCAGCACGTAGCCGGGGCGGCCTGAGATGCGGGGCAATCCGTCAAGGATCGAGCGCGCAACCGGCGACAGCGGCACAAGGTGCTCGCGGCTGTTCTTGGTTCTTGGTGCTGGGAGCAGCCATAGGTCGCCCTCCCCTATCTCGCTCAACGTCATGCGAGCTACCTCATCACGGCGCTGGGCAGTGAGGAGGAGAAGCTGAACGAATGGGCCGAATGGGTAGCCGATGCGGTCCGCGGCCAGCCACACAAGGCGCACCTCGGCATCCGTCAGCACACGATCGCGGCTGGTCTCGGCCAAAGGGGGCTTTAGTCGCAGGAACGGGGTCGTCTCGATGATCTCTCGCTCGAGCGCAAAGTTGAACAAAGCCCGCGCGGCCGAGAACACTCGATTGGCGCCCACGCCCATGCCGGCATCGGTGAGCGCGTCGGTGAGAGCGATTGCATCCCGTCGGGAGACCTCGCTCATCCGCCGGTCGCCCCATCTCGCAACGACGTGGTTGCGAAGTAGCGCCTCGGCCTCGGCGGCATAGCGCGGCTTCCCGTTAGGTTTGAGGTGTCGTTAGACGTATAGGGCAGCGACGGCTCGCACCGTGTCGCGCTCGGCCGCCTGCGCTGCCTCGATGGTCGCCTTCCTCGCCAGGATCGGATCGCGGCCCAGAGCAACCATCTGCAACGCCTCGCGCGCAGCGGCGCGGGCGGCCAATAGGTCGAACAGCGGATAGGAGCCTATCGTGAGCTTCCGCGTCTGTCCCCCGAGACGATACCGCACGGCCCAAGACTTCGCGCCGCTCGGCTGGACGACGAGGTAGAAGCCTGGGAGGGCGGCGTCGGGGATCTCAGCGCGACGTGTGGGCAGTGCTTTGTGACGTTCTACGCTCTGCATGGTCAGGACCTTTGCGACCACCAGACTTCGCCCTCCGGGTAACACTTGGGTATCACGAATCGGCCGTTAAGGACCGTACCCAACTGTTAGCGAATGTGGCGCGTTCTGGCGCAAAAGCCAAGCGATGACAGTGCCTTGTGGATCGAGCCGCGTTCCCTATCGTGCGGAAGTGTTATCCCACTCGACCAGACTACGAATCTGGGGGTCAGAGGTTCGAATCCTTTCGGGCGCGCCATTTCCATCAAGCACTTAGCGGCAAAAATCGCACGTTAGTGCTTACGAAAACATCTTCACAGTAAGCATCTGTAAGCTGGGTCGGCGAAAGGCGCTTCGCGCCTCGGGCTGCCAACAGACACGGTCGATGGGCTGCCAACAGACACGGTCGATGTCTCGAAGCCGCCGGCATGTCGGACCCGCCGGGCCGGATCGTAACCGCGCTTGCCGGCCACCCCGAAGCCACCCGAGCGGGCGGCTTGCGCATCGACGACGCAGCCGGTCGGGCTTGCCCCGCGTCCGACGCGCTCGCGGTCGGCCATCGTGAGGCCATGGGCGAGGCGTTCGAACACGCCTGTCTGCGAGAGACGCAAGAACCAGCGATGCACCGTGCTCCACGGCGGGAAGTCCAGCGGCAGATGCCGCCACGCGCATCCTGTCCGCAGCACGTACAGGATGCCGTCGAAGACGGCGCGGGCGGTGGGCGTCCACATTGGGGTTCCTGGGTGAGCGTCAGACACTCTCCCAAGGCCCGCGATGCCCGCCGCTCACCCAGAATCCAAGCCGTTCAGCCCGTTATGAACCGGGTTCTCAGCAATTTGACATTTTACTTATTCCAGTCTGTTCTATGTCAACGATCAAACTGAAAAAGGGGGACAATCAGTGGAAGATCTAAGTATTAGAGAGATATTAGAGCAAGTCGGACGCGGTCAAATAAGAATACCAGCATTCCAGAGAGGATTCGTTTGGGAGCCAGAACGTGTTGCGTATCTAATGGATAGTATTCACAAAAAATATCCTTTTGGATCTCTGTTGTTTTGGAGAACTAGAGAAATTTTAAAATACGACAGAAATCTCGGACCGTTCTCTTTGCCTGATCCGAAGGAGGACTATCCGGTAGATTAAGTTCTGGATGGACAGCAAAGAATAACTTCAATTTTTGGAGTTTTTCAAACCGAACTGAAAATTTCTGATAAGTACCAGTGGCTTAAAATTTACTTTGATCTATCCGCAGATGAAGATGTCCAAGAAAGTCAATTCGTTGCGCTAAAGGAGGAAAATGTTAATCCTGAAAAACATTTCCCACTTTCTACTTTTTTTGATACAACAGCTTATAGAGCAGCGACCAAAGATTTCGATGACCTTACAACCGCTAAGATAGACAAAATACAAGAAGTTTTCAAAGAAACAAAAATTCCGGTTCAAACGTCTAAGACTGAGGACAAGGCCACTGTAGCTATTATATTCGAACGAGTTAATAGACAAGGAATAGAACTAGATACACTGCAATTATTATCGGCTTGGACGTGGAGCGAAGAATTCCAATTACAAGACCAATTTGCTGATTTGACAGAAGAGCTGAAGCCGTTCGGGTTTGCCGACGTCGGGGGAGACACCGACCTGTTGCTTCGCTGCTGTGCAGCAGTGTTAACGGGCGACGCTTCGCCTCAAGCACTGATGAGTCTCAAAGGCTCATTGGTTAGGGAAGGTTTTGATCGAGTAATCAATGGCGTTAAGTATGCCATAGAATATTTAAGGGTTAATTTGTAATTACCCACCCCCTTGCGCGGGTTGGGTTTCGCTGATTCTCTCGTAGGATGGGCCGAAGCGATCTTGAGCGGCTGAGCCGCGAGGAGCTGATCGAGTTGGTGCTGCGGATGCAGCGCCCGACGA
>NZ_VRUW01000106.1:0-13585 GCF_008039475.1 Methylobacterium sp. WL12
GGGTCGGGGCTCGGGCGCGTCGTGGCCGTGGCGCTCGGGCGTGCGGGCTATGCCGTCGTGCTGGCCGGGCGGCGGCGGGCGAGCCTGGATGAGGTCGCAGCGGAGATCGAGGCGGCGCTGGTCGTCGAGGCGGACGTCACTGATCCGGTGTCCGTGGAGCGGCTGTTCGCCCGCGTCGCCGAAGTGCATGGGCGGCTCGATCTGCTGTTCAACAATGCGGGCATCTTCACCGCGGCGGCGTCGATCGAGGCGGTGTCGCTGGCGGATTGGCACGCCAGCGTCGAGACCAACCTCACCGGTGCCTTCCTTTGCACGCAGGGCGCGTTCCGAATGATGAAGGACCAGGATCCCCGCGGCGGGCGGATCATCAACAACGGCTCGGTCTCCGCCCACGTGCCGCGGCCGCACTCGGCGCCCTACGCGGCCACCAAGCACGCGATCACCGGTTTGACGCGCGCGACCTCCCTCGATGGGCGCCCCTACGACATCGCTTGCGGCCAGATCGACATCGGCAACGCCGCCACCGAGATGACCGACGGCTTCGCTGCAGGCGTGCGCCAGGCCGACGGCTCGATCCGCCAGGAGCCGGTGATGGACGCGCGCCATGTCGCCGAAGCCGTCCTCTACATGGCCGGGCTACCGCTCTCGGCCAACGTCCAGTTCATGACGCTGACGGCGACGACGATGCCGTTCATCGGGCGCGGCTGAATCGCGCGTCCCGTGGCGCGTCCCACGCGGCGACGGGCTTTTGCCAAGCGGCGGTCGGGCGCCTAGAGGATGGCGCGAAGGTCCCGCGCGTCCGCGCGCGGGCCGAACCGAATTCCAAGTGACCGACCCGAGACGCGGGTCCGAGAGCCGTTTTCACGATGCTGATGCAGCCGCAGACCAAGATCGAGGCGAAACCGGCCGCCGACCCGGTGGCGCGGCGGCGCACCTTCGCGATCATCTCGCACCCCGATGCCGGCAAGACCACGCTGACCGAGAAGCTGCTGCTGTTCGGCGGCGCGATCCAGCTCGCGGGCGAGGTCAAGGCCAAGCGCAACCGCGTCTCCACCCGATCGGACTGGATGGGCATCGAGAAGGAGCGCGGCATCTCGGTCGTCACCTCGGTGATGACGTTCGAGTATGGCGACTGCGTCTTCAACCTGCTCGACACGCCGGGCCACGAAGACTTCTCCGAGGACACCTATCGCACGCTGACGGCTGTTGATTCGGCCGTGATGGTGATCGACGCGGCCAAGGGCATCGAGGCGCGCACCCGCAAGCTGTTCGAGGTTTGTCGGCTTCGCGACATCCCGATCGTCACCTTCGTCAATAAGCTCGACCGCGAGGCGCGCGAGCCCTTCGAGCTGCTCGATGAGATCGAGAAGACGCTGGCGCTCGACGTGGCGCCGATCACCTGGCCGATCGGCCGCGGCCGCAACTTCGCCGGCACCTACGAGCTCGGCGGCAACCGGGTCCGCCGGTTCGATGCGGCCGACGACGCCGGGACCGAGTCCGTGGCAGGATTCGCCGACCCGCTGTTCGACCGGCTGCTCATAGAGAACGGCGAGGCCGACGCATGGCGCGAGGAGGTCGAGCTGGCCGAGGGCGGGCTGAAGACCTTCGACCTCGACGCGTTCCGCGAGGGCCATCTCTCGCCGGTGTTCTTCGGCTCGGCCCTGCGCAACTTCGGCGTCCGCGACCTGATCGACGGGCTCGCCCGTTTCGCGCCGCCGCCGCGCGGGCAGGATTGCGACAAGCGCACGGTCGCGCCGACCGAGCCGAAGATGACCGGCTTCGTGTTCAAGATCCAGGCGAACATGGATCCGAACCACCGCGACCGGATCGCTTTCATGCGGGTCTGCTCGGGCCAGCTCCGGCGCGGCATGAAGGCGAAGCTCGTGCGCACCGGAAAGCCGATGTCGCTCTCCGCGCCGCAATTCTTCTTCGCCCAGGACCGCGCCATCGCCGACGAAGCCTTCGCGGGCGACGTGGTCGGCATCCCGAACCACGGAACCCTGCGCATCGGCGATACGCTCACCGAGGGCGAGGACATCGTGTTTCGTGGCGTCCCGAGCTTCGCCCCGGAGCTGCTGCGCCGGATCAAGCTCACCGACGCAATGAAGGCGAAGAAGCTCCGCGAGGCGCTGCAGCAGATGGGCGAGGAGGGCGTGGTCCAAGTCTTCGTGCCGCAGGACGGCTCGGGTGCCATCGTCGGCGTCGTCGGCGCGCTACAGCTCGACGTGCTGAAAGAGCGGCTGCAGGGCGAGTACGGGTTGCCGATCGACTACGACGCGACCCGGTTCTCGGTCTGCCGCTGGGTGTCGTCGGATTCGGAGGTCGAACTCGACAAGTTCGTCGACTCGCACGGCTCGGCGATGGCGAAGGACCTCGACGGGGCGCCGGTCTTCATGGCGACCACCGCCTTCTCGCTCCGCTACGAAGAAGAGCGGTACCCGGCGGTGCGCTTCACCGACATCAAGGACTATCAGAAGCGGCAAGCATGAGGGTCTGAGCCGCTCAGCCTCGCCCTAGAACTTCCCCAGCATCGGGAAATCGACGCTGAGCGTCGATTCCGAGGCCATCGGCGCTTCGCGCTTGCGCGGCTTGCGGTTGAGCACCTGCTTCAGCTTGGTCTTCAGCACCGCCATGTCGAACGGCTTGAGGATGAAGGCGTCGGCGCCGGCCTGGTGGGCGACGTTGATGTCCTCGAAGTCGAACGACGCCTCGGTCAGGATGAAGGGCGTGTTCATCAAGTCGTCGTCGCCGCGGATCTCGCGCAGCAGGGTGAGGCCGTCCATCGGCTCCATGTCGAGGTCGGAGATGACGAGGGCGTACTTGCGCTGCCGCAGGCGCTCGAGCGCCTCGACGCCGCCGGTCACCCCCTCCACGTCCGCGAATCCGATGCGGTTCATCAGCATCACGATGAGACGGAGGAGCTTCTCCTGGTCGTCGACGATGAGGATCGGTGGCGTGTCGGTCATGACATCGTCTGCGACATGGATCCGGGAGGGAGTCGGGGATCGGACGGTCAGCTTGAGCCCGAGGTATGAAAAAACTGCTTCGCGGCACCGCGTGCGCCGAATCCGACAGTCTTGATCCCGATCAGATGAAGAGGTGGTCGATGCCCTGCTTCGACATCTCTTCGGTCTGCAGTGCGAGCGACAGCGCGTGGATCGCGCTCGCCCTGGGCGTGCCGCGCTGGAACATCGGCATCAGGTTCGCCTTGGCGAAGTGCACGTCGTTCGTGGGCGAGCGAATGCTGCTCCGGCACGAATTGACGAACTCGCGCTTGGTGATCTCGCGCCACTCGCAGATCTGCACGTCGCGGTGGCGGTCGTCGGCGAGGATGCGGTTGAAGGTCTCGTGCACCGAGGTACGCTCGCCCTCGATCACCTGGGCGGCGAAGGTCTGCTCGACCAGCAGGAAGCTGGTGATCACCGAAAACTCGTTTTTCTTCTGCGCATGCCGCGTGATCTCGCCGACTTGGCCGGCGCGGAACTGGACATCCGACGACAGGGCCAGCCGCGAGAAGTAGATCAGGTGGACGAGGCTGGTTCGCTTGGCACGCATGGGGACTCCCGTCCGGAGGACGCCGTCCCGTTCTAGCCTGTCGCCGATAAGGGCCGGTAAACGCTGCCCACCCGGCAGAAGATGCCGGGGAGGACACGTCGCGGCGGTGCGTTCCTGCCGGGTTCGGCGGTCCGCATCCAATGAAAACAACGACTTGGCCGTGGCACGCCGGTTGCGGATCGACACCCGATCGGGCGAGTGCCGTTTGGGCGCCGCCTTCCCGGGAAAGACGGCGCGTCATGGACATCTTCACCGCGTTGCAGACGGCGGTCTCGGGCCTCAAGGCCCAGTCCTACGCCATCGACAACATCTCCGGGAACATCGCGAACTCGCAGACCACCGGGTACAAGCGCATCGACACCAGCTTCGTCGACCTGCTGGCCGAGCAGACGCCGAAGCACGAGGTAGCCGGCACGGTGCTGGCGCAGTCGCAGATGACCAACAGCATCCAGGGCAACATCGCCTCGTCCAGCGTCACGACCAACATGGCCATCAACGGGGACGGCTTCTTCACGGTGATGGCCAAGACCGGCGACGCCAACGGGCAGACCAGCTTCTCCGGCACACCGGTCTACACCCGCCGCGGCGACTTCGCCCCCGACAAGGACGGCTACCTCGTCAACGGCGCCGGCAGCTACCTCCAGGGCCAGAACTACGATGCGGCGACGGGGCAGGTGTCGAGCACCGGCCCGATCAAGATCGCCAATCAGACGCTGGCGGCCAAGCCGACCACCACGATCACCTACGGCGCCAACCTGCCGGCGGCGCCGGCGACGGCTAACTCATCGACCACCAAAAGCTCGCTCTACGCACCGACCGACACCAGCGTGCTCGTCACCGACACCAACGGTGTCGCGACCGCGGGCAAGAAGGTCCTCGCCGCGAACGCGCAGGACTTTGTGAACAGCAGCATCGCGGGGCCGGCGCTCACCGCCTACACCACCACCGGCGCGCCGGTCGCGGTCAACACGCGCTGGGCGAAGATCCAGGATGCCACCACCGCGAATGCGAGCGCGACGCCGCCGACGGTGGACCAGCCGGCGATCTGGAACCTGTTCTACGCCTCCGACAGCTCCGTCGCCCTGAACAAGAGCGACTGGGTGAACGCCGGCACAGGCTTCACCTTCGACGGCAGCGGCCAGCTGGTGCAGCCGTCCGGCGGCAAGGCGACCATCACCGACCTGACGGTGAACGGGACCAACCTCGGGAGCGTCGGCCTCGCCTTCGACAAGACCACGCTGACCCAATACGCAGCCTCGTCCGGCGCGGTGACGACGAACGCGCTCACGTAGGACGGATACGCCTCCGGGACCCTGAACTCCGTCGCGGTCGGGAGCGACGGCAGCATCATGGGGGCGTTCTCGAACGGCTCTTCGGTGAAGCTCGCCTCGGTCGGGGTCGCCCGCTTCATCAATCCGGACGGGCTGAAGCCGCTATCGAATGGCACCTACGCGCAGACGCTCGATTCCGGCGTGCCGCTCGCAGGGCTCGACGGCTCGGCGGTGGTCGGCGCCAGCAACGAATCGTCGAACACCGACATTGCGAGTGAATTCTCGAAGATGATCGTTACCCAGCAGGCGTATTCCGCCAACACGAAGGTGATGTCGACCGCGCAGACGATGATGTCCGACCTGCTCAACATCATTCGCTGAGGACCGGCCGTCCCCGCGCGGCAGTTGAGAGAGGATCGTCGACGACATGCCCCTGAACGCGCTCCAGACGGCCACGGCGGGCCTGAAGGCGACCCAGACCGCCATGGGTCTGGTCTCGCAGAACGTCGCCAACGCGGGCACCGCCGGCTACGTCAAGCGGACGATCGCGACGGTCTCGTCGGGGCCGGGCAACTCGGGCGTCTCCGTCGGCGCGATCACCCGGAGCTTCGACGCGGCCGCGCTGAAACAGCTTCGCCTCGAGACCGCCGGCTCGGCCTACACCAGCACCAAGGCCGACATCACCGGGCAGGTCGGCTCGCTGTTCGGCACGCCCGGGAGCACGACCGCGCTCGACGGCCTCGTCAACAGCTTCACCGGCTCGCTGCAGAACCTCGCCGCGAACCAGACCTCGGCCGCCGCCCGAAGCACCGTGCTCAGCACCGCCTCGAACCTCGCCAACAACATCAACGGCATCGCAAACAGCGTCCAGGCCCTGCGCACCGGGATCGAGTCCAGCCTCGGCAGCCAGACCGCCAGCGCGAGTTCGCTCCTCGGTGGCATCGCCGCGCTCAACGTCAAGATCCAGTCGACCACCGACGACCTGACGCTCGCCGACCTCAAGGATCAGCGCGACCAAAAGGTCACCGAGCTGTCCGGCTACCTCGACGTCCAGACCGCAGAGCAGCGCGACGGCACCCTCTCGATCACCACCAGCTCCGGCGTAAACCTCGTCACCGGCGGCACGGCGGCGACGCTCGGCTTCGACGGGCGCACCACCCTCGGCGCGAATTCGACCTATTCGACCGATCCCGACCAGCGCAGCGTCGGCACCATTACGGCGACGACGCCGGGCGGCGGCAAGATCGACCTCGGCGCGCCGGGCGTGCTGCGTTCGGGTTCGATCGCAGCCAACCTCGAATTGCGCGATACCACACTGCCACAGGTGCAGCGCCAGCTCGACGACCTCGCGGGCGGGATGGCGAGCGCACTCACCGACACGAGCACGAGCGGGACGGTGAGCGGTTCCGGCTCGACCACGGACCTGTCCGGCATGCAGTCCGGCAACACGCTGACGCTCGCGGTGACGGCTGCCGACGGGTCGACGCGGAACATCATCCTCGTCGCCTCTCAGGGCGCCACGAAGTCGGTCGACCCGAGCCAGACAGACGACGGCACGGCGCTCGCCCAGACCTTCGACATCTCCGGCGGTCCGACGACCTACAAGGCCAAGATCCAGGAGGCGCTCGACGGCTTGGCCGCACGCGCGAGCGCACTGGGGCTGCAGAACGTACCGTCCCTCACTGCGAGCGGCACCGGCGCCAACGTGACGGTGACCGGAGGAGGCACGTCCAAAGTGGTCGCCGCCACGGCGACGAAGACCGTGCCGACGAGCGCTACCGACTTCGCCTCCGCCTACCCGCAGGTTGCGCTGTTCGTCGACGGGTCGAACAAGGGCCTGTTCACCGGATCGTTCGATGCCGGCTCGCAGCTCACAGGCTTCGCGCAGCGCATCACGGTCAATCCGGCGCTGAGCGCCAACACCGCGGTGCTGACCGCGCAGGGCGCCACCAACACCGGGACCGGCGCCACGCGGGCGCAGTTCGCCTTCGACGCGCTGACGACCGCCCAGCAGACCTTCTCGTCGTCGAGCGGGATCGGCGGCGTCGCCGCGCCTTATAAAACCAGCGTGATCACGTTCGCGCAGGACGTCATCGCCGCGCAGGGGGCGGCGGCGGCCAACGCCGCGAACCTCGATGCCGGGCAGAGCGTGGCCCTGTCCACCGCGCAAGGGCGGTTCGCCAAGAGCGCCGGCGTCAACGTGGACGAGGAGATGTCGAACCTCATCGCCCTGCAGACGGCGTATTCCGCCAACGCCCGCGTGCTCACCGCCGCCCGCGACATGCTCGACACCCTCCTGCGGATCTGAGGGACACCATGACCACGATCAGCCCCTTCGCCGCCGGCACCTACGTCAACACGCGCTCGACTTCGCAGTTGCTGTCGCTGAAGGGCCAGCTCGACACCCTGTCGACGCAGCTCTCCACCGGCCGCACCGCCGAGACCTACGCCGGCCTCGGCGCCGGGCGCAGCACCAGCCTGACGGCGCGCGGGACCCTGAGCGCGTTGGACGGCTACGATGCCGGCATCGCCAGCGCGCAGACGCGTGTCACCCTCGCCTCCACCAGCCTCCAGCAGATCGCCAAGCTGACGGCCGACCTGCGCGGCGGCATCGCCTCGAACCTGCAGCCGGCGACCGGCACCACCGTCACGCCGCAGCTGGCGCAAGCCAACCTCGACGGTGCGCTCGATGCGCTGAACCAGAACGCGGCCGGGCAATACCTGTTCGGCGGCCGTGCCACCGACGCGGCTCCGGTGAAGTCGACGGACGTTATCCTGAACGGCGACAAGACCACGACTCCACCGCAGGACGGCCTCGTCACGCTGGTCGCCGAGCAGAAGGCGGCCGACCTCGGGACCGGCGGACTCGGGCGCCTCCAGCTCGGGGCCGTCAGCGCCGGAAACGCGTTCCAGCTGTCCGAGGATCAAGGCGACGCGACCGGCGAGACCCGCGCGAACTTCGGGTTCCGAATCGCCGGGAAGCCGGCGACCACCGGGGCCATCACCGCGACGGTCGATCCGGCGCATACGGGCCTGCCGGCGACGGTGACGGGGCTCGACCATGCGCCAATGGCCGGCGAGAGCTTTCGCGTCACGGTCAACCTCGCCGACGGCAGCCAGAAATCCTACGACCTCACGGCGAGCAGCACCGTGCCAGCGGGCTCGACCACCGCGTTCGGCGTCTTCGCCACCCCGGCCGCTGCGGCGGCCGGGCTGAACGCGTTTGCGATTGCACAGGGCGGCACCGTCGCCAGCGTTCAGAGCGGCAACACGCCGGCCCTGAATGCGACCTTCGGCAACGGCACCTATGCCGCCTACGACATCGGCCTCTCGGGCCAGCCGGCGGCCGGCGACAGCATCACGGTCCAGCTCGCGCTCCACGACGGCAGCACGACCAGCGTAACGCTGACCGCGGGCGCGAGCGTCTCCACCGGCTCGACCACCACCTTCGCCATCGGTGCCGACGTCGCCACGACGACAGCCAACCTCAAGGCCGCACTCGGCACCGCGCTGGCTGCCGCCGCCGCCGGCCCGCTCTCGGCGAGTTCGACCACGCGGGCTTCGGAGGACTTCTTCTCCGCCTCGAACGCGTCCGGCCAGGCTCCGAAGCGCATCGACACGACCGGCGCGACGCCGACCTACAAGGATGCGGCCTCGACCAGCACCGTGATCTGGTATCAGGGCGACGCCGCGAACACCGACCCCCGCGCCACCGCCTCGATCCGCGCCGGGGCGAACCTCGACGTCGCGATCGGCGCGCGGGCCAACGAGGTGCCGATCCGGAAGGCGCTCGCGGGCTTTGCCGCGCTCGCCGTCGACGGCCTCGCCGACCCCAAGGCCACCACCACCCCCGGCCGGCTCGCCGCCTTGAGCAGCAAGACCTACGATCTCCTGGGCAAGGCGTCGAACGATCCGAGCCTGGAGGCGATCGCCACCGATTTCGGCCTCGCCGCCAGCACGTTGACCTCGGCGAAGTCGCAGAACGCGGCGACCCGGCTGACGTTGCAGAACGTCGTCGACGGCGTCGAGAGCGCGCCGATCCAGGAGGTGGCCGCCAAGCTGCTCGAGGTCCAGAACCGGCTTCAGGCGAGCTACCAGATCACCTCGTCGCTCTCGAAGCTGTCGCTCGTGAACTACATGAGCTGACGCGGTCGCGAACCGGATCGCTGGAAGGATTGATCGACGCCGAGCCGCCGGCCTATCGTGGTGCGAAGGGCCGCGCCCCGCTGCCCGGCGCGGCCCTTTGTGAGCTGCGAACCGCCGGGGACGACATGTCAGAGCAGCACCGGTCGTCGACGAGAACGGGCACCTTCGCCGGACCGCGGCGCGTCGGACTGCTCCTGGTCGGCATGCTTTCGCTGTCGCCCTGCGAGGCCCGCGATCTGGAGAAGGCGCCGGCGCGGGAGACCGCGCAGCCTTGTCCGGGATACGGCGCCGGCTTCGTGCGGACGCCGGTCGGTTCGACCTGCGTGCGGGTGTCGGGTCGGGTCCGCGCCGGCGCCGACCTCGCCATCGGCCGAGACGTGACCACGGCGCCGACGGCGGCCGGGCGCTTCGCGATCGACGCCCGCACCGAGTCCGATCTCGGCCCGGTGCGGACTTATGTCCGGATCGGCAACGGGCGCCGGTGACGCGTCTACAGGTTGCGTGAGAACGTCAGCGGCCCGCTGGCCGTGCCGCGGCCGTAAGGGGAGGGCGCCCGCGACGGTTGGCCGTAGACGCTCGGCGTGCTGGCCCGGCCGAGGTCGGCCGCGAGCGACTTGATCAACCCCTCGGACACCGTCCGCGCCGTGCCGAGCACCGCCTGGTTGGCCTCCACGGCCTGCGTGAAGCGGCGGTGGGCGCCCTTCAGCAGCTCGACGCCGGCCGGCGCGAAGCGCGCGAGCGCGACCGCGTTGGCCTTGGCCACCTCGAGCCCCTGGAGGTAGGCCCCGGCGAGCGCCGCCTTGGCCTCGGCCTCCGCGAGGCCCTCGCGCAGGCGCCCGACGCGGACATGGCCGGTCTCGGCCGCGAGCACCGCCTCCAGCGCCTGCATGGTCGACATCACCGCGCCGACCAGCGCGTCGGCACCGGCGCGGTCGGCGACCCGGAAGGAGGGATCAAGCCGCACGGCCGGCCCCCGCGACGGCGCCGGCGCCGCCCTGCATCTTCATCATCTCGGAGAACACCTGGTTGGCGATGCCGACGCCGCCGCTCTTCATGATTTGGCCGGCATATTCCTTGGTCAGCATCGAGCGGTAGACGCCGCCGCCGGTGCCGTTCTCGCCGAGCGGTCCGTCGGTCCCCTCCGACTGGGTCAGCCGGTCGAGGGAGGATTCGAGGAACATCGACTCGAAGTCGTTGGCGGTCTTGCGCGCCTTCTTGGAAGCCGCCTCCGTCGAGGCCTGCGCCGTCTTCGAGGCGGTTTCGGCGATGGCGCCGGTGATGGCCTTGCCGACGCCGACGGCGGCGGAGACCGCGAAGGTTGCGAGTGGCAGCATGGTCTAGGTTCTCCGGTTCGGGTGGACGTTGGTGATCACATCAGCTCGATGTCGGCTTGCAGCGCGCCCGCGGCCTTGATCGCCTGCAGGATCGAGATCAGGTCGCGGGGGCCGACGCCGAGGGCGTTGAGGCCGTCGACGAGGTCGCGCAGCGTCACGCCCTCCTTGACCAGGGCGAGCTTGTTGCCGTCCCCGGTGTCGACCTTGACGCCGGTGCGAGGCACCACTGCCGTGCGGCCGTTCGAGAGTGGGGCAGGCTGGCTCACCTGCGGCTGCTCGGTGATGGTGACGGTGAGGTTGCCCTGGGCGATCGCCACCGTGGAGACGCGCACGTCGCGGCCCATGACGATGATGCCGGAGCGCTCGTCGACCACGACCCGCGCGGTCTGGTCCGGCTCGACCTTGAGCTGCTCGATCTCGGTGATGAGCCGGATCATGTTGCCGTTGTACTTGGCCGGGATCTGGATCGTGACCGTGGCCGGATCGGTCGGCTCGGCGGTGTCCGAGCCCATGAAGTCGTTGATCGCGGCCGCGATCCGCTTCGAGGTGGTGAAGTCGGGGTTGCGCAGCGACAGGCGCAGGGAGCGCGCGTCGGTAAGCTTGAACGCGATCTCACGCTCGATGTTGGCGCCGTTGGCGATGCGCCCGTTGGTGGGGACGCCGCGGGTGATCTTGGCGGCGTCGCCCTCCGCCGAGAAGCCGGCGATGGCGACCGAGCCCTGCGCTAGGGCATACACCTCGCCGTCGGCGCCGAGTAGCGGCGTGACGAGGAGGGTGCCACCCTGCAGCGACTTCGCGTCGCCGAGCGACGAGACCGTGACGTCGATGCGCGTGCCCTGTGCCGCGAAGGGCGGCAGGCTCGCCGTGACCATCACTGCGGCGAGGTTCTGCGTGCGCATGGTGGCGCCGCGGGTGTTGACGCCGAGGCGCTCCAGCATCGCCTGCAGCGATTGCTTGGTGAAGGGGATGTTGTTGAGGGTGTCGCCGGTGCCGTTGAGGCCGACGACGATGCCGTAGCCGACGAGCTGGTTGGCGCGCACGCCCTCGATCTGCGCGAGATCCTTCACCCGCGAGAGCGCCATCGCCGTGCTGCCGCCGAGCACGAGCAGGGCGACCGCCAGGACGAGGCGCAGGATTTCGCGGATCTGGGCGTGGCGCTTGGGCATGCCGGGCTTCGTTGGAGTTGCGGACATCCGGTATCCTGCCAGCGCCGTGCCACCTCCGCGCAAAATCTAAGTCTTTGATCCAATACGATTTTGTGATAACGAAGCCTGGCCTGGAGCGCTCGCGTCCCTCGCGTTTCCTGCCGACCCGGCAGGTTCTGCCGAGGCATTTACCCGGTGTTAACCCTGCTGACCGGAAGGTCGGCTCGGGCGCATTCCGCCCGTAGGGTCAGCGAAGCGATGCGCGTCGAGAACCGTCCGGGGGCCGTGGGGACGACCTCCGTCGGGGGCACGCGCAAGGGCGAATCCGGTCCGAGCTTCCAGGTCGGCGCCGGGCCGGGCGCGCAACGCAGCGCCGGCACGGGCGCCACGACCACGCTTGCCGGCCTCGACGCGATGTTGATGCTGCAGGGCCAGCCCGACACCCCACACGAGCGCCGCCGCCGTTCGGCCAGGCGGGGCCACGACCTGCTCGACGGGCTCGACCGGCTCAAGGCGTCGCTCCTGTCCGGCCGGGTCGCGACCCACGAACTCCTTACCATTGCCGGCCGCCTCTCCGAACGCGCCGAGTCCTGCGGCGACCCGCGCCTCGACGGGCTGATCGCCGACATCGAACTGCGCGCGGCCGTCGAGCTCGCCAAGGTCGAAGCCGCTCGCGGCGCCTGAACGCCGCGCAGGGTTGACCGCACGGTGCACCCATGGCTCATACCGTCGCTGGCACCCCTGACTCCGTAGCTCAGCTGGATAGAGCAGCCGCCTTCTAAGCGGCAGGTCGAAGGTTCGAGCCCTTCCGGGGTCGCCACGCCAACCTGCTCACCAGCGACCGCGTCCCGGCGCTCACACCGACCCGACCTCTTCGAGATCGAGCGTCAGGGTGGCGCGCAAAACGACCTTGCCGTTCTGGTCCCGGACGATCGCGAGGTAGTCCTGGCGGTCGGTGACCGCATCGAGCAGTTGCGCCACCCGCCGCATCACCTGGACCAACCTGGCTTGCGCCGCCGCGATGTCGGGGAGGTCGAAGCCCTGGGTGTCGCGGACGAAATTCGTTCCGTCGTGAAGATCGATGTAGAACAGCGGCATCCGACGCACCTACCGTGGGAACCGCCTGCTACGTACACCGAGGGGTGGTTGCGAGGTACGGCTACGTAGTCGCAGGTTGCATCATAGGCTTCGCTCGACGCGTTCCTCGATCTCGGACAGAGAGAGCGCGACTTGCCGCGGTGGACGCTCGCGAATGCCGCCGGTCGGTCGGCTCATGCACCGGCATTCGCGACACCATCCCGCGACAAATCTCTTGAACTTTCGAAGGGCGCTTTCGTGAGCTTCCTCGTTCTTCAGGCCGAAGGGCCGCGTTTCGCGTGCTCGGGGGTAGCAGGCCTAATGGGTTTGGCGCGATGACGGATGCACGCCTCGACGAGGCTCGAGCCCGACTGCTCACCGTTTCCGACATGCCCGGCTTGGTTGTGGCCCTGCGCGAGACGGCGCGTTCTATCGCGGAGTCCGACGGGATCGCCGTGGTGCTGCGGGACGGCGACTTCTGCCACTACGTCGCCGAGGACGCGATCCGCCCGCTCTGGCGCGGACGTCGGTTCCGCCTGGAGGCGTGCATCTCCGGTTGGGTGATGCTGAACCGGCAGATGGCGGTCATCCACGACATCGAAGCAGATACTCGCCTTCCTGTCGCGGTGTATCAATCCGCCTCGATGCGCAGCCTGGTGATGATGCCGATCGGCTCGCCGGAGCCCTCGGCCGCGCTCGGCGCCTACTGGAGCGCCTGGGTCGAACTCGACGACGGCACGGTCGGACGCCTGCAGGCCTTGGCCGACATGGCGACCGAGACCATGGTGCGGCTGCAGGCGGCCGACTACGCCGTCGTCCCCCGCGAGCCGGCGCTCAGCGCTTGAGCGCGGCGCCTAAGATCGAATCCGGTCTCGTGCCGGAACGTCGCATCCTACCCTGGGTTGGTCGAAGCGTGCATCACGCCAACCACTAGGAGCCCGTCCGAGTAACGAGTTTACGCGGTGGGATGAGGTTGGAAGTGTGGGCAGACGTGGGCGTCGGCTTTGGGCTCAGTGACTGGCCTTGGCCAGCTTGAGGAGGTTGTGGGCGGTGCAGA
>NZ_VRUW01000107.1:0-12518 GCF_008039475.1 Methylobacterium sp. WL12
CGCGGCCCGTAACCCGGGCTCCCATCGAAGAGGCAGAATCCAGCCTCTCGGACGTCGGCCAATCCGTGGCAAACACCGATAACGATCCAAACCGAGCGTAACACCAGACTTCTGCAGCAGCCTGCTAAGGCGCATCCTTACCAACCGTTTCAAGGATTACCCGCACCGTCTCGGCAGGCTGATCCCAGTGCGGGAAGTGGCCGCAGTGCTCGAACCAGTGCAGATGGGCCGACGGGAATGATACCTGGGCGCGTGCAGCCTGGCGCGGCAGCAGCAGGTGGTCCTGGCGACCCCAGCCTATGGTAACAAAGCCGGGGGTCGTTGCCGAACCCTGCTGCAACGGCCCGTGTGCCAGCTCACGCAGCATCGCATCGAACACCGGTGTGGCCGCGAGACTCTGCAACTCCCCTACGACAAGCTGCGGTGGCAGCGCCCACGGACGGGCCGACAGTTGGGCCAGTAGCAGCGTACGGGTGACGGCGTGGCGCGACAGGCCGGGATGGAAGGGCTGCAGCAACCGCACCAAGCGTATCGATGCCGCGAGCGTCCAGTGGAGCCAGCGCGTTTCCCACCCACGCCAGAAGCCGCCAGGATCAAGCGCTACGCAGTGCCGACCGATGCCCCGCCGCGCCAGCTCCAGCACCAGCCGGCCTCCCACCGAACTGCCGACAAGGTCCGCTGTCGTCAGGCCTTGAGATGTCACGAAGCCGGCGAGGGCGTCCGCGTGGGCCTCCATCGTCTGCCGACCGGCGAGCGGGGCCGACCTGCCATGTCCCGGCAAGTCGACCAAAATCAGTTCGCGCAAGTCGCGCAATGCGGGCAGGAGCGGATCCCAGGTGCGGAGATTGGACCCGAGCCCATGGACCATAAGCAGCGGCCGGCCCGTGCCGAGGCGTTCAAAATGTAGGGACATGATGGCATTGTCCTTCAATATTTGCGCTGCAATCCGAACAGTGGTCCGTCGCAGATTTCGTCAGGCCGGACGTCTCCGTCAGGTCCATGGGCCACTCATATCGGACGCTTCTGGGCAAGGTCGCCGGTCTGATAGTCTGCTACGGTGCGGGGCCGATCCGGCTTCGCAGTTTTGGAAGCGCCGGATGTCACCGGTGTGAGACATCACAGATGGTGCTTCCCCTCGTGGGAAGGTCAGCGCCCCTCCCATCGTCGTCTACCTTCGGACGCGACGAACGGTACGTCCCGGGTGCCGCTACGAACGTTGGAATGCGGCGCGTGGCCTTCCGGACATCATTGCCACGTCCGCACAATCCATACGTCCGTTTTCGGGATCCGCACGGCCTCGCGTGAATGACTGCGTTGGGTCGCTATCGGAAGGGCGGTTCTGAGTGGATTTTTGCCGGTCTGCTTCGGCAGACTTCTGGTGAATGCGGACGCTCTGAGAGCAGGAAAGGCAGGCCTGTGAGCAGCGATTCCCGCTGCGCAAGATACTGCCCGTTGACATCATCGTTCACGCGTGAATGATTAAGGTCTGAACGGAGCAGCGGTCAGTGTCGACATCGACGAAGCAAACTGGCTTGCGGCTGGACGACCAGCTTTGCTTCGCCCTCTACGCTGCGACGAACTCGGTCGTGCGCGCCTACCGGCCGTTGCTGGGCGAGCTAGGGCTGACCTACCCGCAGTACCTCGTCATGCTGGCGCTCTGGCAGGATGGCGTGACGGCGGTGCATGACCTAGCCGACCGGCTGCAACTCACGTCCAGCGCGATCACGCCCCTGGTCGACCGGCTGGAGGCGGCGGGCTTCGTCACCCGGACCCGCGCAGTGGACCGGCGCATCGTTCTCGTCGCCCTGACGGAGGCGGGCCGGCTGCTGGAGGACCAAGTCGCGACGGCACAGCAGGCTGTGGTCTGCCGCACTGGCCTCGGCGACCGCGAACTCGCCGACCTGCGCCAGGAGTTGAAGGATCTCGCTGACCGAGTCGCCGCAGCGGGCATGGCCCAGAGCGACGAGCCGGGCTGAGGATGCACCGCGACGGCGCACGGACGCGGCTCTCCGCGGGGCCGAATTGAATCGCGAGGGGTCGACGGCGGCCCGGGCGAAACCATCGAGGGCCATGCAGGATTGCAGGCGCCCTCCAAGATGTCGGCTCGCGTCGAGCCGAACGATGCCCGCACGCCATGCGGGTCATGACAACGAGGAGGAGACATGGACGCGCAAGCGACCGGGGATCCCGGGGGCGGCCAGCCCTGGGGACCCCACAACACGGTGACAGTGGTCGACCCGTCGCCGGTCAACTGGCTCTCCATCACCTGGAACACGATGGAGGAGGCCAACCGCGTCGATCACGACGGCATCGGTCAGCCGAGCCTCGCCGAAAGCTGGCGCTGGCTCGACGGGGAGACCCTCGAACTCAAGATGCGGGACGCGGTCTACCAGGACGGCGAACTCTTCAACGCGGCGATGTTCAAGCTCGGGTTCGACAAGGTCCAGGAATGGACCAACCCGCACCCGCCCGGCGCCTTCCTCAACTTCGCCCGAGACGTCACATGCGACGCGGTCGACGACCGCACCGTCCGGATGCGCTTCCCCGGTGGGGATTCTGCGGCCTTGATGAAGCTGCGGGGCATGCACCTGCCCTCGACGCGGTTCTGGAACGAGTGGGGCTTCGTCGACCCGAAGACGGGGTCGGCCGAAGGTCATTGGTGAGTCATCGACGCGCCTGGTCCGTGGGGGACTGGCCCGTTCGTGCTCACCGAGGGCGTCTCGCTCATCGATAGCCGCTCCGACCGCGTGGTCATGGAGCCCAACCCGACGTACTGGAACCCGGCCCGCAGGCCGACGGCCCGGATCGTCTATGACAACGTCATCGGCAAGGCCGAGGGCATTCAGTCGGTGGCGGCCGGTGACGGCCAGGTCGACGTGGTGTTCGACCTGACGCCGGACGAGGCGCACGCCTTCCCGGCGAGCGACAAGGGCAAGATCCAGACGAAGAAGGCGAAGACGATCCTGACGGGCGTCTTCAACGAGAACCGTCCGGGTTCGCCCTGGCGCAACCCGGAGGCCCGCCGGGCGCTCAACCTCGCCATCGACCAGGCCTTCGTGCTGGAGCACGGGGTGCATGGCTACGGCACGGTGATCCCGGCCTTCATCCAGCCCGGCCGCTACGGCGCGGATCCGGACATGAAGCCGATGCCGCACGACCCCGACGGTGCCAAGCGCACGCTCGACGGCCTGGGGCTCGGGGGGCGGGAACTGGTCTTCGTCGCCTCGCCCGCCTGGAAGGGCGTGGTGGACGCCATCGGCCAGTGCCTCGCCAAGGTCGGCCTGGGCTGCCGCTTCGTCAGCGACCGGGGCGACCTGCCGGACGACTTCGACGTCAAGCTCGAATGGTACTTCGACTGGACGCCGCAATATCCGGTGGCGTGCGTACACCGGGAATTCTTCGGGCGTGACGCGACCCTGCGCCAGGGTCCGGAGGATCCGAAGTTCGACGCCCTCTACGACAAGCTCCTGCATACGCCGGAGGCCGAGACCGAGGGGGTGGTTCGCGAGGTGGAGCGCTACCTGCAGGACGAGGCCAAGGCCCTGTTCCTGTACTCGCCCTTCACCCTGTTCGCGGTGTCGGAGCGGGTGGCGTTCACACCCTACGACACCTGCATGTCCGAACTCGCCGAGACCCGGATCAAGGGTTGAGGCGGAAGGCGGCGCGGGGGTTTTCCGCGCCGCCACCTCTCGTGGGCACGAAGGCCGCATGATCGTCGCCACCGCCGGCCATATCGACCACGGCAAGACCGCGCTGGTGAAGGCGCTGACCGGCATCGACGCCGACCGGCTGCCGGAGGAAAAGGCCCGGGGCATCACCCTCGACCTTGGCTTCGCCTACGCGCCGAAGGACGGTCGCCTCCGGATACCGCTCGGCTTCGTCGACGTGCCCGGCCACGAACGCTTGGTCCGCACCATGGTGGCGGGCGCCACGGGCGTCGCCTGCGCGCTGCTGGTGGTCGCCGCCGACGACGGGGTGATGCTGCAGACCCGCGAACACGCCGCCATCCTCGACCTTCTTGGCCTCGACCGCGGCGTCGTCGCAGTGACGAAGGCCGACCGCGCTGATCCGGACCGCGTCGTGGCGGTGACCGCGGAGATCCACGCCCTCCTCGCCGGAACCGGGCTCGCGGCGGCACCGGTCGTCGCCTGCTCCGCGTTGACGGGATCGGGCATCGATGACCTCGCCCGCCTGCTGGAGGCCGCGGCCGGCTCCCACGTCCGGACAGGTGCGGAGCGCGGCTTCCGGCTTGCCGTCGACCGGCGCTTCACCGTGCCCGGTGCCGGATTGGTCGTAACAGGGGCGGTGCACGCGGGCACGGTGCGGGTGGGCGACCGGCTCCTCGTCTCGCCCGGCGCGCGCGAGGTCAGGGTGCGCCAGTTACGCGTTCACGACACGGTGGCCGAGACGGCGTGCGCCGGGGAGCGCTGCGCCCTGAACCTGGCCGGTCCGCGCCTGTCCCTCGACGACGTGAGTCGGGGCACGTGGATCTTGGCGCCGGACCTGCACGGGCCGGCGACCCGCCTCGACGTATCCGTGCGCGTGCTACCGCATGAAAGTGGGCCCCTGCGCCACCGCACCCCTGTGCATCTCCATCTCGGCGCGGCCGCGGTGACCGGACGGCTGTTGCTCCCCGGGAGCGGGTCGGTCGAGCCCGGCGCGTCCACCCACGCGGTGATCACGCTCGACCGCGAGGTCGGCGCCCTCGCCGGTGACCGCTTCGTCCTGCGCGACGTCTCGGCCGCGCGCACGCTCGGGGGTGGTCGTGTGATCGACGTGGAGGGACCGCGCCGGGGTCCCTGGACGCCGGAACGCCGGGCGATCGTCGCAGCTCTCGACACCGCGGACGACGGTCGGGCGCTTCGGGGGCTCCTCGCCACCTTCGAGCCCGGGATCGACCTCGCTCGGTTCGCGCGCCTGCGGAACCTGCCCGTGGCGAAGCTGGAAGCCCTCGTCGCCGAGGTGGGGGCGGTCGTGGCAGAGGATGGCCCGCGGCTCGCCTTCCGTGGCGAGCGGGTCGCGGCGCTGGCCGCGGGCGTGATGTCCGAACTCGCCCGGACCCACATGGCGCAGCCTGACAACCTCGGGCTTACGCGGGACGAGATCGCGTCGACGGTGGAGGCCGGGGACCGTCCGGCTCTCCTGGCCGCCCTCGATGGCCTCGTCCGGACGCAGCAGGTCTTGCGGCGCGGCCCGCTCCTGCACCTGCCCGGCCACACGGCGCGCCTGCATCCGGCCGACGCCGTCGTCTACGATGGCGTCCGCGCCCTGCTGGAGGAGGCGGGCTTGGACCAGCCACGCCTCACCGTCCTCGCCGACCGCCTAGGCCGCGAGGCGAACGATCTTCGCCACCTCCTCGACAAGGTCGGGCGCCTCGGCTGGCTCCAGCGCATCTCGAAGAACTACTACGCGCTGCCGGATGTGGTCGCCGAACTGGCGCGCATAGCTGACGCGGTGGCGCGCGAGCATCCCGAGGGCCTGCTGACGGTCGGGCGTTTCCGCGAGACGGCCGGCATCGGTCGCAACATGACCATGCCGCTTCTGGAGTTCTTCGACGAGCGAGGCTTCACGGTGCGGATCGCCGAGGGACGGCGTATCCGGGCCGACTGGCGCGTCCTGGCCCTCTCGAACCTGCATGACCCATGGCCAGAGGCATCGGGTTCGGATCCAACGGACCTGCGGGCATCAGAATGAAGTTGGGGAGCCTTCTCTTGATTCGGGCTTGAAAAGTTCGGAGCGGGCCCCCGTACACGGCAGCGTACATCAGGGTATCCGGCGGCCCGCATGAACGACTGCTTTCGGGTTTCGTTCGAATCGAGTCGGACGGCGTGGTTGGGTCGGGACCCGTCCGTCCGCTCTGCGTTTAGGTCGGATGAGTTTGCGACATTCCGCGGTAGAAAGGTGAAGGCATCGAAGCGGCCGTTCAATAGCGTCATCCGTCGTCTCAGGACGAGGCGCGGGAGTAGTCCATCCGCTCAAGGTCGGCCAGCAGGCCCGGTCCGGTCGGATGCCAGCCGAGCTGAGCCTGCGTCCAGACACTGGACGCTGACATGTCGTGTCCGGCGAACAGGCCGAGCCACCCGAAGTGTCCGGCCACCTCCTCCGACGAGATGGCAGATACCGGCACCTTCAGGCCACGGCCGACGACCTCCGCGATGTCGCGGGCGCTGACACCCTCCTCGGCGACCGCCTGGTAGCGAGCACCCGCCTCCGCCTTTTCCGCCGCGAGGCGATAGAGGCGTGCGACGTCGAGGACGGGACCTGCCGCCCAGCGGTTCGCTCCTTCCCCGACATAGGCCGATACGCCCTTGGAGCGGGCGAGATCGATCAGGTAGGTGACAAGCCCCTGCTTGACCGTGTCGTGTACCTGCGGGAGGCGCATCACCGAGACGTTCACGCCTTCGTTCAGGAGCTTCGCCCCTGCGAGTTCCGAGACCACGCGGGGGTTCGGGTACTCGGCGTTGAAGACGTCCTCGCGTGCCAGCTGCCCCGGGGCCGAGCAACCGAAGCCGACCCCGGACGTGATCACGAGCGGGCGGTCGGACCCCTTGAGCGCCGAGCCCAGGGCCCCGATGGCGCGCCGGTCCTTCTCGCAGTTAGCGACGAAGTTCGAGAAGTCGTGGTCGAAGGCTGTGTGGATGACCCCGTCCGCCTGGGCAGCGCCCCGACTCAGGCTGTCAACGTCCTCCAGGTTACCGAGGAACGGTTCGGCCCCGGCTTCGGTAAGGGCCCGTACCCCAGCCTCCGACCGTGTCATCCCGATGACCCGATGGCCCGCGGAGAGGAGTTCGGGGACGATGGCCGAGCCGATGAAGCCGGTGGCGCCAGTAAGGAAGATGAGCATGGGAAGCGGTCCGTTTGGTGCAGATGCCAACTATCCGCTCAGGGCCGATCCCGTTAAAGTAGTGACCGTATCCCGGTATACCGACTAACAGGATCGCCATGCTTGCCAGCTCGGAAACCTCGTTCGGAGCATACCTGCGGGACCGACGGACCAGGCTCGATCCAACCGCATTCGGGTTCTCGGGCCGCCGGCGCACGCCCGGCCTGCGCCGGGAAGAGGTCGCTCAGCGCTCGAACATCAGCGCCACCTGGTACACATGGCTGGAGCAGGGGCGTGGCGGAGCGCCCTCGGCTGACGTCCTGAACCGCATCGCGGTCGGGCTGATGCTGACCGAACCGGAGCGCGAGCACGTGTTCATGCTCGCCCTCGGGCGTCCGCCCGAGGTCCGCTACACGCCGAAAGAAGGGATCACCCCGCGCCTGCAGCGGTTGCTCGACACGCTGGAGGTCAGCCCCGCGCTGATCAAGACGGCGACCTGGGACGTAGTCGCCTGGAACCGTGCCGCCGCCGTGGTGCTGACCGACTGGGACACGGTTCCCCCCGGCGAGCGCAACATCCTGCGCCGCATGTTCGGCGACCCGACGGTGCGGGCAGCTCAGCATGATTGGCTTAGCGTCGCCCGCTATGTGGTCGGCGCGTTCCGGGCTGACGCGGTGCGGGCGGGCGCCGCATCCGAGGTCAACGCACTGGCAGAGGAACTCAGTCGCACCAGCCCGGAGTTCGCAGCCCTGTGGCAGGAGAACGACGTCCGGGCGCACACGGACGGGATCAAGCGGCTCCGGCACCCGATCCTGGGCTCCATCGAGCTGGAGTTCTCGGCCTTCTCCGTGGACGGCCGTCCGGACCTCGGGATGATCGTCTACAACCCCGTCATGCAAAGCGTTCGCGATGGAATCGGCGCACTCCTTCGCGGGTCTCACGATAGGGTCGAGACCGAGTGCCCCCTTACGGAGCCTCTCTAGGCGCATACGGGCTGGGGGCAGCCGTGGAGTGTACGGATCCGGTTCTCGAACGAGCCAGGCGGACAACGGCGTTTCCGCGTATCGCGGCAGTCTTCGCGAGCCGTATCATCGGCTCTCGACCTGCTACGTTGCTCAACGTCCGGCCTGGGTGGATTCTTGCCAGTCCGCTTTCGGGGGAGCGCGCACCGAAGCTTGAATAGGGCGGCTGGAAATCCTCTTCGACCTGCGGCGCACGCGTGCATGGCCAGCGGCGATGAGCGGGAATCGCCGATTGCAGGGGGCTTCCTCAAAAGTTTCGCGACGGGTTCGATCCACGGTTTGTGGAAAGTGCCGTCCTCATGGGTTTCTCGTTCGGCCGACCAGCGGATGCGCCGGCTGGCCGGGTTCCACCACGGCCAGGGTCTCGGGATCGGCGGTGTCCACGCAGGCCCCATCCCCATGGGCCCACCGAAGGACGGCGCGGATTTGGGCGAGCATCACCCGTGGGTTGAACGGCTTCGAGACGTAGTCGTCCGCCCCATCTCCAGGCCAAGCGCCCGGTCGATGTCCTCGTCCTTGGCAGTCAGCATGACGACGGGCGGCCCGCCCGCCTCGCGCAGGCGCCGGCAGATGGACAGGCCGTCCTCACCGGGCAGCATCCAGTCAAGCACGATCAGATCCGGGGCCGGCGCGTCCTCCAGGTGGCGGTCGAGGCCTGCGCCACCGTCGAGGCCGACCACCCGAAATCCCTCGCCCTCCAGGTAGGCGGCGAGTTAGGTGCGGATGTCGCCGTCATCCTCGACGACGATTGTTGGGCCTTCGCTCATTGCTCGAATATACGAAGGCCGGCTGGCCAGACAACGTGAAAAAGACCTTTGTCACAAAACGTTACATCGCCCTGCCGCCCGGTCACATCGCTTTGGATCGCTAGGGTGCCGAGGTGGAGACGACCCGCCAACACACGCGGGAGCCGGGTGTCGTCACGACAACAATCCGTTTCATTGAGCCAGTGTAACGGGACGCTGCCCTAGCAGGAGGTCTCCACCTCGCAGTGGCGTCCATCCACAGGGGACCAGGAGTTTGGTCACCACGCCACCACGAGGACTGTCGACAAGGCGCTCGAGATAGCGATCTCCTGGTCTCACACCCGCTGACCGAGGAGGCCCCGATGCGCGGCGAGGATTTTCCCCATGTCTTCGAGGCCGGTGCCTACGCTGTCGCTGCGGGTCTCTCCAACGCCCTCGCCGCCGGGTCTGCCCGTGGTGACCGCTGGGTCGCCGAGGCCCGCGCCGATCAGGCCGAGGCCGCCACCCTCGACAGCCTCGCCGTCGTCGGTCAGGCCCTGGCGCGCGACCGTCGCGAGCTCGCCAAGCTGCAAGCCGAGAACGCCGCCCTCAAGGCCGAGGTCGCCGCGTACCGTGCTGCCGCCGTCAAGGCCGCTGCGGTCGCCCGTCGGGATGGCCGCCGCGTCGCGTGACGTGACAGCCCTGGAGTGACATCACGGTCGGAGCCGCGTGACGTCACGGCCCTGCGTGCCGACGGGATGCTGTCGTGTGCTGACAACGTGTGCACAGTGAAAGTATCAATCCGGAATCGACGCGCTTGACAACATGTCGCACCCGCGTCGCAGACCTGAAAAAGCCCGCCCCGGGAGACCGAGGCGGGCTTCGTCGTATCGGGGGATGGGCCGGTCAGACGCCCCGGAGCGGCTCCCACGAGGGATGGTTCACGAGGTCATCCAGAGCGTCCTGCATTGCCTGCCTGGCCTCGGCCATCCGCTCGCGCATCTCCGCGGTGATGCTCGTCATCTCGCGCTTGGACTGCTCCCACTCCCGCATCGTGGGGCAGAGCTTCAGGCCGGGGATCTCCCTCTCGCCGAGCATGTGCTTCCCGACCTGCATCGGGGTGGCGTTGGTGATCTTCAGCAGATCGACGTGGGTCAGGCTGGTCAGCCAGGCGATGGCGGGCTCGTCGAGGATGCCGTCGAGCTTAGGATCGTCCTCACCGGTGATGATGCTCTGCGCCATGGCGTACTTATGAGCCAGGGTACCCCATTCGAGGACGGGATCGACCGGCTCCGGCTTGGCCAGGGCGACGGCGGCGGGCACGCCGACCGGAGCCTGGCTGGCCTCGGCCAGCGCGGCGGCCGCGTCGGCGGCACCGGCAGCCGCGGCGGGGGCGCGACGGGGTGCGGGGGTCACGGATTCGAGGACCCACCGGCCGGCGCGCCAGACGAGCCAGGTTGCGGTGACGGCCATCTCGGCGAGGGCTGCGATGACTGATGCAATGAAGGCGGCGATCTGGCGGATGGTGTTCACAGTGGGCTTCCTTGTGGGTGGTGATGAGGATGATCGGCGGAGTGATGAAAACGACTAGCCGAGGTCTGCGCCGAGCTCGGTGGACGCCCTGCTGCGGGCCACCTTCGTCACGTTCGTGTTCGCCAGCGCGGGTCTGCTGATCGGCCTGTCTCTGTGCTTCCTCGCGGCCGCCATGGAGCTCGACGCCGAGGCCGCGGTCGCCAAGCCCCAGCCGAAGGAGGCCGATCATGGCGAAGCGTGAACCCCGGCTCAGCGTATCGGTGACGGAGGGCGCCCGGGACGCCGACACCGGCCGGACGGCGTTCCGCATGGTCATCGTGCAAGCGTCAGGCGAGGCCGGCATCAACGCGGCGCTGAAGCTCGTCGACGCCATGACGGGCGTCCTCGACCAGCCCAAGCCGAAGGTGATCGGGCGTGGGTAGGACCGACCTGTCCCAGTGGCGGGCCGAGACGGACGTGGTCGACAGGCTCGTGGACGGGCTCCTCGCCCGCGACGGGCAGGCACAGGCCGAGGCGGTTCGCGCCATCCCGGACGCCGACGGCGCCCACCGCCGGGTGTGGGAGCGCGCCTTCCTGCTGCTGTCCTGGCACGCCGCGCACGGGCCCGACTGAGCGCCCCATTCCCAAAACGGGAATCACCGGATCGACGCTTGGTAACTACCTGTTAACCACTATTCGCCCCAGGGGTTGCAGGCGATCCGCGACCCTGCGAAGGTCTGGCATCGGGTTAGCCTACCCAAACCGTCTTAACCAAGCTCCCAGGTGTCGATAGACTCCGCCCGGGACTTGGGGATTCCTTCGCGCATCGAGGCCGCCGGCCTCTGCGGGAGAAGACCCCATGGCAAGAAGACCTCAAGCCCAAGCAGCCACCCAGCCGACGTTCGACCTGCCCCTCGACAAGGAGGCCATCAAGGCCATCGTCCGGGCTCACGTCACCGCCTGGCTCACGAACGACCGTGGCGAAACCCTGCCGTCCCTCGTGTCGGAGTTCGTCCGCGTGCGGCAGTGGGGCCCCGACGAGTTCGCCGCCCGGGTCCGCCTGTTCGACGGCGCGACCGCCACGATCTATGTCGTGGGCGCGCCGGCGAAGCGGAACGGCGTCATGCCGAAGATCCGCCACGACGGGCGTGACTTCTTCTTCCACGGCGGCGATTGGGCCTGGCAGCGGTTCCTGCCGGGCGAGACCCGGGACATGGTGGCCAAGCGCGTCGGCCACAACTTCTACTAGCCTTCGTCGTCGGCTTCGGCCTCAAGCGCGGCGCCTCGGACCTTCTCCTCGGGCTGGTCCGGCGTCGCGGCGAGGCGCTCCCGGATCTCCCCGAGGGTGACCGGCCTATAGCTCCACCGGTCGACGCCGACGTCGCAGGACTGCGAGGTGTCCGGCAACATCCCGTGGCAGTGCCCGAACAAGTGGATGCTCCCCCGCCAAGCGCCGACCCACGCCCTCATGGGGTAGTGGCAAAGGATCACCCTCTGCCCCTCCAGCTTCCGGCTGACGAGCTCGTGCTGCTCGTGCCATCCGAGGGCGGTCGTCTTCGTGCGGTCGTGATTCCCACGGACGAGATACTTGCGGCCCCGGAGGCGCTTGAAGATCGCCGCGTACTGTTCCGGCGTGCCGCCCATGCCGAAGTCGCCCAGGTGCCAGACCTCGTCGCGCGGGCCGACGACGGCGTTCCACGATTGCACGAGGAGCTCGTTGTGCTCGGCGATATCGGCGAACGGCCTGGAACTCATGCGCAGGACGCCGGCGTGGAAAAAATGTGTGTCGGCGGTGAAGAAAACGGTCATCAGGGCAGCCTCCGTGAGGGGCTGCCGCGCACACGGTCACGCCCCCGGATTAGGGATCTCGGCGAGGGGACGGCGTATGGGTTTCACGGGTCTCTCCGGGGCGTCGAACAAATGCGAAAACCGCATTTGTTGGGCTGTGGAACTGAGAGGATCGCAGCTCATGGAATCCCCCACAAGGCGCGGATACCGCTGTGGTTAAGACAACCTTGGCCCTGAGGTTCGCAGTCCTATCGCGTCAGTTTTCGCCACGGAAACATGGATCGCGTCAGCCTCGTCACGCTCGCGTCAATTTCTGCCACGGGAATGCGCTCAAGGATCGCCGCCCCCATCCTTGCTCCGCCACGTTTGTTCTCTATCTGTTCCTACAGATGGAGGGGTTGGCAATGCCTGATATGACCGACATCCTTGATGCTGAGGCCGGCGAGGAGCGCGACGCGATCCGGCGGGCCTTGGCGGAGGACATGCTGGAGATGACGTCGCCGCGGCGGCCCGGGGTGGTGAAGGCCGAGCGGCCGGCGGACCTGGCGAGGGCGCTGGGACGGGACCGGCGGCGGGCGCGTCCCGTCCGGCTCGCATCCTGATCCTGGTGGGATCATCCACAGGGTCGTGACCGGGGCGGACGGGGGC
>NZ_VRUW01000108.1:0-12420 GCF_008039475.1 Methylobacterium sp. WL12
CGCCCCACCCACCGCCTGACCACACGTCGCCCCGGCGTTCCCGCGCCGGAACGCGGCGGCGCGCCGTGTCGTCGCGCCCGTGTCGCGGCAAGGCTTCGGCTCCGCCCCGACCGATGCGGCGTGCGAGCCCGACGCGTCGCCGTCGCGCTCCGCCCGAACCGGTCCGCCCGGACGCCGCCCCCTTCGAATCCGTTCGGCCGTGCACGGCCGCCGTCGACCCATCCCCTTCTAGGAGATATCCCATGTCCACCCTGTCCCGCTTTCTCGCGACCGGTTCCCTCGTCGCCCTCGCGCTGCTCGCGGTCCCCGCCGGCGCCCACGAGTACAAGGCCGGCGCGCTCGCGATCGCCCACCCCTGGACGCGGGCGACGCCGAACGGCGCCAAGGTCGGCGGCGGCTACCTCAGCGTCACCAACACCGGCACCACGCCGGACACGCTGCTCGGCGCCTCGGTGACCGGGGCCGACCACGTCGAGATCCATTCGATGACGATGGACGGCACGGTGATGAAGATGGCCCCGGTCGCGGGCGGCCTGGTCATCGCGCCGGGCGCCACGGTGACGCTCGCGCCGGGCGGCTACCACATGATGTTCGTGGACCTGCAGGCCCCCCTGAAGAAGGGCGAGCGCGTCAAGGGCACGCTGCAGTTCGAGAAGGCGGGGACCGTCCCGGTCGAGTTCGCGGTGGAGGCGATCGGCGCGAAGGCTCCCGAGGGCGGCCACGGGGCGGGCGGGCACGGGGCGGCCGGCCACGACCATGGCCACTGATCCGCCTCCCGTCACGCCGGCCCAGCGCCGGGCGGGCCACGGCATCCTGGCGGTGGTGCTCGTCGGCATCCTCGGCATCGCCGGGGGCGTGGTGGCGAGCCTGCCGCGCGGCCCCGCCAAGCCGGCGATGTCCGTGGTCGGCGGCCCGTTCCGGCTGCAATCGTCCAAGGGCGGGATCCTCGATTCGGCGACGCTCGCCGGCAAGCCCTTCCTGGTGTTCTTCGGGTTCACCCGCTGCCCGAACGTCTGCCCGACGACGCTGGCCGACCTGACCAACCTGATCGACGACCTGCACAAGGCCGGCGGCGACATCGGCGCCTACTACATCACCCTCGATCCCGAGCGCGACGACGTCGCGGTGCTGCGCGACTACATGGGCTCGTTCAGCGATTCGATCACGGGGCTGACCGGAACCCGCGCGGAGATCGACCGGGTGGCGCGGTCCTACCGCGTGTTCTCCAAGAAGGTCCCGCTGCCGGGGGGCGACTACACCCTCGAGCACACGCTGATGGTCTACCTGATGGACCGCGACGGCGGCTTCGTCGGCCCGCTCGACCTCGCGGCCGGGCACGGGCTCGCCCTCCGGCAGATCCAGGCCCTCCTGTGAGCGGCCGGGCGAAGCAGGTCGGCGGACCGCGACCGAACGTGCGCGACGCCGTCTACAGGGCGGTCTGGCGCTGGCATTTCTACGCCGGCCTGCTCTGCCTGCCGTTCCTGATCCTGCTCTCGGCCACGGGGGCGATCTACCTGTTCAAGGACGAGATCAACGCGACCCTGTTCGCGGCCCGGACCGTCGTCGCGGCCGAGGCCACGGCGCCCCTGAGTCCGGACCGGCTGATCTTCAACGCCCTGGAGACCGCTCCCGACGCCGAGGCCGCGACCTTCACGGAGCCGGCCGACGCGACCGCATCCGCGGTGGTGACGCTCGTCGAGGACGGACGCCGCATCCTGGTCTTTCTGAATCCCAACACCGGCGACGTGCTCGACCGGGTCGCGGCCGACCGGGAACTCATGATGGTCGTGCGGCGGCTGCACAGCCTCGCCTATTTCGGGCCGGTCGCCAACGGCGTCGTCGAGGTGGTGGCCGGCTTCGCCATCATCCTCGTGGCGACCGGAGCCTATCTCTGGTGGCCGCGGGGCCGAGGCGGCGGGGTGGTCACGATCCGCGCAGGGCCGGCGCAAAGGGTCTGGTGGCGCGACCTTCACGCCGTCACCGGGCTGGTGGCCGGCGCCGGCCTCGTCTTCCTGGCCGCGACCGGCCTGCCGTGGTCGATCGTCTGGGGCGCCCAGCTCAGGACCTGGTCGAACGCGGCAGGCCTCGGACAGCCGCGGGCGCTCTGGGCCGACAAGGCGGTCTCCGCCGTCCCGATGGGCGAGCGGGTGAGCGCCGCCGGATGGACTATGCAGGACGCGCCGGTTCCGCTCTCGCGGCCACAGGACCCCTTGGTGGCGATCGGGATCGACCGGGCGGTGGCGATCCTGCACGGGCTCGGCATGCCGGCGGGCTTCGAGGTCGCGCTGCCGGCCGGCGGCACGGACGTCTACGCCGCGGCCGCCTATCCGCGCGCCGTGAGCCGCCAGCGCCTGATCTCCCTCGACCAGTACACCGGAAGACCCCTCGTCGATGTGCGGTTCTCCGACATCGGCGGGGTGGGGCGGGCGATCCAGTACGGGATCGGCCTCCACAAGGGCGATCTCTGGGGCCGCGCCAACCAGCTCGCGATGCTGGCCTTCTGCCTCGCGACGATCCTGCTCTCGATCACCGCCGCGGCGATGTGGTGGAAGCGGCGTCCCGCGGGCCGGCTCGGCGTGCCGCCCTGGCCCCGCGACCGCCGGATCGCCGCCGGGGTCACCGGGCTGGTGCTCGGCCTCGGCCTGCTCTTCCCGCTCACCGGTCTCGTCATCCTGGCGATGCTCGGCCTCGACCTCGGCATCCAGACCCTGCGCCCGCGCAGGGCCGCGTGAGGAGGGCACCGGCCATGAAGCCCTCGAGCGCCCTGCACGCCCGCCCGACCTGGCGCGAGACCGTGGGCACCGCGCTGATCCTTCTGGCGATCTGGGCGCAGTCGATCGTGCCGCTCGCCGCCCTGCGGATCGCGGCCGAGCCTGCGTCGCCGGGCCTGTCGGCGATCTGCGGCCACGCCCTCGACGCCCCCGCCGCCGAGGAGCCGGCGCTGCCCACGCCCGGCTGCGACGCCTGCCCGCTCTGCGCCGCGGGGCTTGCCGCGCCGGCCGTCCCCGCGCCGCAGCCGGCAGCGCGGATCCTGCGTTGGTCGCCCGTCGCCTGGCCGACCCCGCCGCCGGCCCGGACCGCACATCGCCCGCCGCTCGCCGGCCGGCCGAGGGCACCGCCGACCCCGCTCTGATCGAACCTTGGACCTCTTCCGGCGGGCCGCTCCCGCCTGCCTCCCGATCAGACGAGCCCAGCCGATGTCCCTTCCGTCAAAACTCCGGCTGCGCGCCGGAATCCTGCTCCTGTCCGCCTGTCCCGTTCCCCTCGCCGCCGCGCCCACCGAAGAGAGCGTGACGCTGTCCGAACTTTCCGTCGTGGGCGAGCGCGACGGCCCGGCGGCGGCCGTCCCCTTCGGCGTCGCCGCGCCGCAGGGCTCGGCGCCCAGCGTCATCGAGCATCCGGTCGGGCAGGTCGTGACCGAGATCGGGCGGCGGGACACCATCGAGAACCGGCCGGCGACGAGCATCGGCGCGGTGCTCGCCAACAGCCCCGGGGTCACCGTGCGCCAGGGCAACGGCGGGCGCGACGTGATCATCTCGATCCGCGGCAACAACGCCCGCTCCACCGGCGTGATCAAGAACACGGTCGTGCTGGAGGACGGGTTCGTCCTGACCCAACCCGACGGCGCCTCGCGCTTCGACATCGCCGACCCGCGGGCCTATTCCCGCATCGACGTGTTCCGCGGGCCGCAATCGGCACTGTTCGGCAACTACGCGACCGGCGGCGCGATCGCCTTCCGCACCCGCACCGGCCGCGAGATCGACGGGTACGAGGTCGGCACCGATGCCGGCAGCTTCGGCTACCTCAGCAACTATTTTACGGTCGGCGGCGCCAGCGGCCCGTTCGAGATCAGCCTGTTCGCCAGCGACGTGCGCGCCAACGGCTACCAGGACCATGCGTCCTACGACACGCAGACCATCGACCTGCTCGCGAGCTACACCCCGACGCCGGACAACCGCTTCACCCTGAAGGTGATCAACAACGACCTGCAGGCGGACCTCGCCGCCCGGTCCTCCCTCAACGACTTCCGGACCAACCCGTACCAGCGCGGCTGCGCGGCGGCCGCGACCGCCGCCGCCGGCTGCACCTTGACGAACCTCATGGTGAACGGCGCCTTCGGCCGAACGGTGGGCGTGACCGCCGACGAGGCCGGGTTCGGGCGCAAGGACCGGCGCACGATCGTGGCGGCGCGCTACGAGCACGACATCGACGCGCAGACGACGTGGCGCACGCAACTCGGCTTCGACGAGCGCAACTTCAACCAGCCGTTCTACGCGACGTCCTCGCGGGGCTCGTACCCGTCCTGGAACTTCCTCACCGACGCGACCCGGCGCTACGACCTGTTCGGCCTGCCGGCGGTCGGCTACGTGGCGCTGGCCTACAACACGATCGACAACCACATCTCGACCTACAACCGCGCGCCCTATGGCGGCCCGCGGCTGGGCGCGCTGATCGGCGAGCAGGAAGCGGTGCAGTCGAACCTCGGCGGCCGCGCCCGCACCGAGGTCGCGCTGTCCGACCGGTGGACGGGGGTCGTCGGCATCAGCGCCGAGGGCACGGCGATCACCGGGCGCAACCTCGCCTACGCCTACACTGCGACGGGCGCGACCACGACGATCGCGGACGTGAACCGCACCTTCCTCAACGTCGCCCCGGAGCTGGCGCTGGTCTACCGCCCGGGCACGGAGTGGGCGTTCCGCGGCCGCGTCGCCACCGGGTACACCACGCCGGCGGCGAGCAACCTGTTCGTGACCGCGGCGGGCCTGCCCGGCAACAACACCGGGCTGCAGACCCAGGAGAACCTCGGCTTCGACCTCGGCGCCGAGTGGACGCCGACCGAAAACCTGCGCCTCAGCGTCACCGGCTTCTACGAGTTCTTCCGCAACGAGCTCGTCTCGCAATCGCCCGGCGCCGGCCTGCAGAGCTACACCTTCAACGCCCCGGCATCCGAGCATCGCGGCATTGAGGTCGGGATCGATTGGGCCTTCGCGCCGGGCTGGCGCGGGGTGGCCGCCTACACCTTCGACGACCAGATCTACACCCGCTACGTCGAGCAGCTCAGCGCCGGCGCGCTGACCCGACGCCTCGACCGCGCCGGAAACCGCATCCCCGGCGTGCCGGCCAACCAGCTGCTGGCCCGGATCGGCTACGACGTCCCGGCCGGGCCGCTCGCCGGGCTCGGCGCCTTCGTCGAGACCGTGTTCCAGGACGACTTCTACCTCGACAACGCCAACCAGCTGAAGGCGCCGGGCTACGCCGTCGTCAACGCCAACGTCCACTACGCGACGGAGCTGGTGGGCGGCTACGCCAAGCGCCTCACGGTCTACGCCGAGGTGCGCAACGTGTTCGACACGGTCTACGCGGCCTCCGCCCAGAACCTCGCCAACTCGATCAGCGCGACGACCGGCGTGCAGAACGGCGCCGCCGCGCTCGCCGCCGTCACCGGCTCGATCTACGCTGGCGCCCCGCGCAACGTGGTGGCGGGGATGAAGCTGGCGTTCTGAACCCTCAGATCACGGCCTCGATCAGCCCGAGGCGGCGGGCCTCCTCGGCCTCGATGTACCAGTTGTACGGGGCGCGCTCGATCACCGCGTCGAGGGTCACCTGCGAGCCCTCGACGAGGTTGGCGAAGCCCTCGTTCTGGATCGCGATCGAGCATTCGATCTCGTGGAGCGTCGCCTTCACCGTGGCGATGCAGGTGGTGAGCGGGCCGTTGATCTGAAGCTCCTTGGCGAGCTTGCGCTCGTGGATCATCAGCCGCGTGCCGGGAGTGAGGTAGCGGTTCTTCCGGGTGAAGAAGCTCATGAAGGTGGTGCCGGCGGAGTAGATCGCCGCCTTGCCGAGGAAGGCGTAGCGGCATTGCGGGTTCATCGCGCTCTTGAAGCGGATGTCCTCGCCCATCATCCGCGCCACCTCCGGGTCGCCGCCGAGCGTGGTCAGCTCGACCACGACGAGCCCGTCGCACGGCGCCTGGCCGATCTGGCGCCGGAAGTCCTTGTACATGTCGTAATCCACCGTGCCGGCGAGCAGGACGGTCGGGGCCGCGAAGTCGGCGGCCTTCAGGGGCGTCGTGTCCAAGGTCGTATCTCGGGTCTGATCCATGGGGAGCTGTGGCCTTGCGATGCCGGCGACGCCGCGATGCGCGCCGGCTCTACGGCCTGCACAACCCGCGCCGGACGGGTTCGTTCAGGAAAAGATCCGCATCCGGGAACCCGTCAGCGCGACAGGCCGTCGTCGGGCGCGCGCAGGCGGTAGCCGACGCCGGTCTCGGTGAGCAGCAGGCGCGGGCGCTCGGGGTCGGCCTCCAGCTTCTGCCGGAGCTGGCGCATGTAGACCCGCAGGTATTGCGGGTCGGACGAGGCCGAGACCGCGCCCATCAGCTGGGCGTGGGTCAGCACCTTGCCGGCATGCTGCACCAGCACGCGCAGGAAGTCGTATTCGCGCGGCGTCAGCTTCGCCTCGCGTTCCTCCACCCGGACGATGCGGCGCACGAGGTCGACGCTCAGAGGGCCGACCCGGAACAGCGGGCGCTGCCCTTCCGTCGCGAGCTGGTGGCGGAGCGCCGTGCGGATGCGGGCGAGCAATTCGCCCATGCCGAAGGGCTTGGTGACGTAGTCGTCGGCCCCGAGGTCGAGCGCCTCGACCTTCCCGGTCTCGTCGTCGCGGCTCGACAGCACCACCACCGGCAGGGCCGGATGCGCCTTGCGGATCTCGGCGAGCAGGTCGTGCCCGCGCATGTCGGGCAGCCCGAGGTCGAGGATCACGAGGTCCACGGTCTCGTGGCCCGACGCCTTGCGGCGCAAGGTCTCCAGGGCGGTTCGCCCGTCCGGCGCCTCGAGCACGGCGTAGCCCTGCGTCCCGAGCCCGGTGCGCAGCAGCCGCCGGATCGGCGGCTCGTCGTCGACGACGAGGACGTGCAGGGTCATGCGGCCCGCTCCGACGCGGTCCGGGCCGGCTCGGCGGGGACCGGCAGGGTGATGGTGAAGGCCGCGCCCGCGCGGTCGCGGCGGTTGGCCCCGGTCACGGTGCCGCCCATCGCCTCGATGAAGCCGCGCGAGATCGGTAGGCCGAGGCCGGTCCCGGCCCGCACGCTGTCGGCCTTGGCGACGCGGTAGAACGTGTCGAACACCCGCTCCCGGTCGGCCTCGGGCAGGCCGTCGCCCTCGTCGAGGACCTCGATCAGCACCCGCATCCCCTCCCGTCGCCCGAGCAGGCGGATCGTCGAGCCCTCGGGCGCGTACTTGCCGGCGTTGTCGAGGAGGTTGACCAGCACCTGCTCGAACAGCACCGGGTCGAGCCGCAAGGGCGGCAGGTCCTTGGCGATCTCCACCGCCACGCGGTGGGCGGCCAGGATCTTGTCCATGCGCCGCAGCGCCGTGTCGGCGACCTCCGCGACGTCGTGGAGGGCGACGTTGGGCACCACCGCGCCGGCCTCCAGGCGGGTCATGTCCAGGAGGTTGGCGATGAAGCGGTTGAGGCGCTCGGATTCGGCGATGACGGTCGCCAGCAGGTCGGCCTTCTCCGTGCCGTCGAGGGCGTCGTCGAGGTCGCGCAGCGTCGTGGCCGCCCCGAGCACGGCGGCCAGCGGCGTGCGCAGGTCGTGCGAGATCGAGGTGAGCAGGGCCTGGCGCAGGCGGTCGGTCTCGGCCGCGCGCTCGGCCCGGTCGAGGTCCTCGACGAGGCGGACGCGCTCGATGGCGAGCGCGCCCTGGTCGGAGAGCGCATCGACGAGGCGCCGGCTCTCCGGCGAGAGGATCGGCCCGGGCCGGTCGGCATCGAGGCCGATGACGCCGAGCGTGCCGCGGCCGGTCCGCATCGGCAGGAACAGGCGCTTGGCACCGGGCAGGGTGTCGGCGCCGCGGCCGGCCGCGCGGTCGTTGTCGAAGGCCCAGGTCGCGGCGGCGAGGTCGGCGGCGTCGAGGGTGTCCTCGGGCGGGTAGCCGGCCCGCACCGCGATCGCGCCGGCCTCGGGCAGGAGCAGCACGACGCGGACCTCGAGGCTGGCGGCGACCTGGTAGGCGGTGGCCCAGAGCACGTCGTCGAGCGTCCCGCAGCCGGCGAGCTTGCGGCTGAAGCCGTAGAGCCGCTCGCTCGCGACCGCCCGCGCCCGGGACACCAGCGCCTCCTCGCGGGTGCGCGCGGCGAGGTTCGAGACCAGCACCGCGACCAGCGTGAACAGGCAGAAGGCGGCGACGTTGGTCGGGTCGGCGATGGTGAAGGCGTAGAGCGGCGGCAGGAAGAAGAAGTTGTAGGCGAGCGACGCGGCCACCACGGCGGCGAGCGAGGGCCAGAGCCCGAAGCTCACCGCGACGGCGACCACCGCGGTGAGCAGGACGAGGTCGGCGTTCTCGACCCCCAGCGTCGGCTGCAAGGCGAGCGCGATCCCGAGGGCGACGGCGACGGCGCCGAGCGCGACCGCGTAGGGCCAGGCCGAGCGGGCGGGCTCCGGGGCGGCCGTGCGCAGGGGCTTCGGCGGGTCCGCGTCCTGCGTCTCCCTCTGCGCCTCGCCCGCGACGACGTGGACGCTGATCGTGCCCGAGCCGCGCACGAGGTCGCGCACCACCGAGCCGTTCAGGATCTCGAAGAGCCGCGAGCGCTCGGACTTGCCGACCACGACGTGGTTGGCGTTGGTGCTTCGCGCATAGGCCAGGATGTCGTCGGCGATCCGCCGCGAGCCCGGCACGGTCGCGGCCTCGCCGCCGAGGCGGTCGGCCAGCCGCAGGGTGTCGGCGATGCGGTCGCGCGCGGCCTCCGACAGCGCCTGCGCCCGCGGCCCCTCGACGGAAAGCGCGGTCCAGGGCGCGTGCAGCCGGTCGGCCAGGCGCTTGGCGTAGCGCACCAGGCCGGCCGCCCGCGGATCCTCGCTGACGCAGACCAGAACCCGCTCGCCCGCCCCCCAGGGGCCGGGGATGGCGTGGGCACGCATGTGGCTCAGCAGCTCGTCGTCGACCCGGTCGGCGGTGCGGCGCAAGGCCAGCTCGCGCAGAGCAGTCAGGTTTCCGCGGGAGAAGTAGTGCTTGAGGGCGCGGGTGGCGTTGCGGGGCCGGTAGACCTTGCCGTCCTCCAGCCGCCGGATCAGGTCGTCGGGGTTGAGGTCGATCACCTCGATGTCGTCGGCCCGGTCGAGGATGCCGTCGGGCACGGTCTCGCGCACCCGGATGCGGGTGATCTGCGCGACGACGTCGTTCAGGCTCTCGACGTGCTGGATGTTGAGGGTGGTGTCGACGTCGATGCCGGCGTCGAGCAGCTCCTCGACGTCCTGGTAGCGCTTCGGGTGGCGCGAGCCCGGCGCGTTGGTGTGGGCGAGCTCGTCGACGAGGGCCAGGGCGGGCTTGCGCGCGAGCAGCGCGTCGAGGTCCATCTCGTCGAGGCGGGTGCCCTTGTAGGCGACCGCGCGGCGCGGGACGATCTCGAGCCCGGAAAGCAGGCTCTCCGTCTCCGCACGGCCGTGGGTCTCGACCACGCCGACCACCACGTCGAGGCCGGCGCGGGCCTTGGCCTGGGCGGTCGTCAGCATCTCGAAGGTCTTGCCGACGCCGGGCGCGGCGCCGAGGAAGATCTTGAGCCGCCCACGCGACCGGTCCGCCCGGCGCGCGGCGTCGAGCAGCGCGTCGGGGGAGGGGCGGTCGGGGGCTCGGCTCGGCTCGGTCATCGAGCGCGCATCCTACGCGGAATACGGGGCGACCGGGGCTATTTCGCCATCTCGTCCAGGGCGAGGTTGAGGGCCAGCACGTTCACCCGCGGCTCGCCTAGGAGGCCGAGCCAGCGGCCGCGGACCTGCCCCGCGACGAGGTCGCGGAGGGAGGGCTCGGGGAGCGACCGCGCGGCCGCCACGCGCTTCACCTGGAACAGGGCGGCTTCGGGCGAGATGTCCGGATCGAGCCCCGACGCGCTCGTGGTCACGAGGTCCACCGGCACCGGCACGCCCGGGTTCTCGGCCTTCAACCGGGCGAGGTCGGCGCCGACCCGCTCGGCGAGCGCGGCGCTGGTCGGGCCGAGGTTGGAGCCCGACGAGTTCGCGGCGTTGTAGGGCGCCGGCACGGTCTTGGCCGCATCCGCCGGGTCGGCGGCGACGGTGGCCGAGGGCCGGCCCTGGAAGTAGCGCGCGCTGGTGAAGTTTTGGCCGACCAGGCTCGACCCGACGGGTCGGCCGTCGCGCAGGACGATCGAGCCGGCGGCCTGGCTCGGGAAGGCGAGGCCGGCGAGCCCCGTCATGGCCAGGGGGTAGGCGAGCCCGGTGAGCGCGGTCAACGCGATCAGCAGGACGAGTGCGGGGCGAAGCTGGGTCAGCATGGCGGGGTCTCGGGACGCGAAGGGAAAGATCAGGCGAGGTGGAGCGCGGTGACGGCGAGGTCGATCGCCTTGATGCCGGCGAAGGGCACCAGGATTCCGCCCAAGCCGTAGATCAGGAGATTCCGGCGCAGCAGTGCCCCGGCCCCGACCGCCCGGTAGGCGACGCCGCGCAAGGCCAGCGGGATCAGCGCGACGATGATCAGCGCGTTGAAGATGATCGCCGACAAGATCGCGCTCTGGGGCGAGGCGAGCCCCATCACGTTCAGCGCCTGGAGCTGCGGGTAGAGCCCGAGGAACATCGCCGGGATGATGGCAAAGTATTTCGCCACGTCGTTGGCGATCGAGAAGGTGGTCAGCGCGCCCCGCGTCATCAGCAGCTGCTTGCCGATGCCGACGATCTCGATGAGCTTGGTCGGGTCGGAATCGAGGTCGACCATGTTGCCGGCCTCGCGGGCCGCCACCGTGCCGGTGTTCATCGCGACGCCGACGTCGGCCTGCGCCAAAGCCGGGGCGTCGTTGGTGCCGTCGCCGCACATGGCGACGAGCTTGCCCTCCGCCTGCTCCTTGCGGATCAGCGCCAGCTTGTCCTCCGGCGTCGCCTGGGCGAGGAAGTCGTCGACGCCGGCCTCGGCCGCGATCGCGGCGGCGGTGACGGGGTTGTCGCCGGTGATCATCACCGTGCGGATGCCCATGCGGCGCAGTTCCGCGAAGCGCTCGCGGATGCCGCCCTTCACGATGTCCTTCAGCGTCACCACGCCCAGCAGCCGCCCGTCGCGGGAGACGGCGAGCGGCGTGCCGCCGGCCCGGGCGACCTCGTCGGCGATGGCGCGGACCTCCTCGACGCCCTCCGTCGAGGCGGTCGGCGCGTAGGCGAGCGCCGCGCTCGAGCCCCGCGTCGCGACCGGGCCGCCGCCCGCCGCCGCGACGATCGCCTCGACGGCGCCCTTTCGGATCTGTGCGCCGGCGAGGTCGACGCCGCTCATCCGGGTCTGGGCGGTGAAGGGCACGAAGGTGGCGTCGAGGTGCCCCATGTCGCGGGCACGAATGCCGTAGCCTTCCTTGGCCAGCACCACGATCGAACGCCCCTCCGGCGTCTCGTCGGCGAGCGAGGCAAGTTGCGCCGCGTCGGCCAGCTCCTGCTCGGTGACGCCGCGGACGGGGCGGAACGCGGTGGCCTGCCGGTTGCCCAGCGTGATCGTGCCGGTCTTGTCCAGCAGCAGCGTGTCGACGTCGCCGGCCGCCTCCACCGCGCGGCCCGACATCGCGAGTACGTTGAAGCGCACCAGCCGGTCCATGCCGGCGATGCCGATGGCCGACAGGAGCGCGCCGATGGTCGTCGGGATCAGCGTGACGAACAGGGCGACCAGCACGATCAGCGGGATGGCGCCGCCGGCGTAGGATGCGAAGCTCGGGATCGAGGCGACGGCGAAGACGAAGATCAGGGTCAGCCCGGCGAGCAGGATGTTGAGCGCGATCTCGTTCGGGGTCTTCTGACGGGAGGCGCCCTCGACGAGGGCGATCATCCGATCGACGAAGGTCGAGCCGGCAGCCGCCGTGATCCGCACCCGGATCGCGTCGGAGAGCACCTGCGTGCCGCCGGTCACCGCCGAGCGGTCGCCGCCGGATTCGCGGATCACGGGGGCGGATTCGCCGGTGATCGCCGCCTCGTTGACCGAGGCGATGCCGAGGATGACCTCGCCGTCCGAGGGGATGATGTCGCCGGCCTCGACCAGCACCACGTCGCCGACCTTCAGGCCGTTGCCGGGCACGGTCTCGTAGGCCTCGCCTCGACCGGTCAGGCGCTTGGCCAGGGTCTCGGTCCGGGTGCGGCGCAGGGATTCCGCCTGCGCCTTGCCGCGCCCCTCGGCGACGGCCTCGGCGAAGTTGGCGAACAGCACCGTGAACCACAGCCACAGGATGATCTGCCCGGAGAAGGCGAGGTCCGCCGCCCCGGTCGCGGCGTCGCGCACGAACAGGATCGTGGTGAGCAGGGCGACGACCTCGACGACGAACATCACCGGGTTGCGCACCATCAGGCGCGGATCGAGCTTCCTCACGGCACCGAGGAGGGCCGGGCCGACGAGGGCCGCGCTGAACAGGTTTTGGGAGGGGCGGGACATGGGGGGT
>NZ_VRUW01000109.1:0-12343 GCF_008039475.1 Methylobacterium sp. WL12
GCTTATTTATTGGAAAAAGCTAAATAAATCACAATAATTTACTGTCCATAAGTAATTACCCTGTGATGGCCGGGTTCAGGCGATGATGGTTTTGAGGATGGTGCCGAAGGGCCTGCTGCCTGTAATGAGTACCATATCGACAACGGTTCGGATGTCGGCCTGGCATTCAGCGGCCGACATAGCGCGGTAGCCATTTATGACCCTCCGCTGGATTTGAGATGGCGCCGGTCACACTCGCGCCGTGTGCAGAAAAAACGATCGTTTTTTCGTCAGAGCATATGGCAACACCGCAATAGCATACGGTCTCATGCTCGGGCGCCCCGTGGCTGCCCGAGCTGGTGGGTGTTGATCACGCCATCAGGTCTGCGTGGTGCAGGCTGCTGACGTTGAAGTCAGCGCTGCCATTGGTCCACAGCTCAGCGGAATAGATCGTCTGGCCGATGCCCTTGGCGACCGTCGCATCCCTTCCCTGGATGACGTGCCCGTCCAGGCTGATGCTGTCGACGTACAGGTTACGGTCCTGCCCAGCTCCCGCATAGAGGTCGTTGACGAACTCAACGGCGACATGGTTTGCCCCGGCGAAGCTGCCGTGCAGCGTGATGTCATCCCAGTGACCTTGAGCGTGGGAGGCATGCGCAACCTGGACGCCACCGACCTGCTGGCCGTCGACCAACACGATGAAGTGCGCATCGCCCTTGTAAGCATCCTCTGAGACGCGGAAGTGGAGGGTGTCGGGACCAGTCGAGAATACCGCGCTGGCGTTCGTCCACAACTCGGCCGAGTAGGTTGTCTGTCCCTGGCCGTGCGGCACGCTGGCGTCGCTGCCCTTGTAGGTGGTTCCGTTCAGGTTGATGCTATCGACGTACAGGTTGCGATCCTGCCCAGCCCCAGCATTGAGGTCGTCGACAAACTCGACGGCGACACGGTTCGCGCTGGCGAAGCTGCCATGCAGCGTGATGTTCTCCCACTGTCCTTGGGCATGGGAGGCATGTGCGACCTGGACGCCCCCGATCTGCTGGCCGTCGACCTTGACGATGAAATGTGCATCGCCCTTGAAAGCGTCCTCTGAGGCGCGAACCACCAGAGTATCAGGCCCCTGAGGTAGGCTCTGAGTGGAGTAGCGAACCTGAAGGCCCCCAGAGCCGTCGCTCGTCACCTGGAATGGGTGATTGGTGTCGTAGTTACTCAGGACGAAGCTGTCACTTACGCCACCGCTCGTCACGGTCAGCGTGTTCCCGGCCAGTGTTGCCTTTGCTCCAGCAGCGTAGGCAACTCCGGCCAGATCTAGGGTATCCTCCAAGCCAAAGCCTGAGAGGGTGTTCTCCAAGGTTCCACCGGCCCCGCCGAAAGCCGACTGCGCGACTTGAAGCGTTTGTGCTCCGCTTGTGAACGTGATCGCGCCTGTACCGGCGGCGTGCTCTGAGGCGAGGACCAGCGTTCCTCCAACCAGGGTCGTGCCACCCGTGTAGATCGGCCCTCTATCTCCCAACTCGCCCAAGAGCGTGAGAGTACCCGTACCAACCTTGACGAGTGAACCATTGGATCCTCCTGATCCTGTAATAGGGCCAGGGCCGTCATAAGCACCAATCAACTTGCTATCCGCGTTGGTGCTGCCGATGGTTAGCTGCGTTGATCCAAGATAAACGCGACTATCTACTATTGAACCAACGCTGACTTTTCCGTCTCCGTCTGTGCCCAAGCTACTAGAAAAATCCACATAGCCATCTTTTATAGTGGCAAATCCAGCTGTGCTGTGGCCACTGAAAGCGACGACTGCTCCATTGATGATGGATTTATCAGCAGAACTATTGCCTTCAAAGTCGACATGTCCGCCAATATAACCGACTTGACTATTTACGATAGACGAACCGGCTGTACTGGAATCACTGAATTTCACCGATGCTCCATAAGATCCAAGGAGAATATTTGATTGTCCAGCAGTACTATTCGCGCTGAAATGAATATTCTTCTCAGAATTGTAAATCGTTGCGCTCCCCGCAGAGCTTTGGTCCAAAAATTCCATACCCCCGCCGGATTTGAAGTCGTAGCCGTATCTAATTATTGAATTACCAGCAGTACTTTTATCGTTAAATATCAAATATCCTTGATTATCTACATTCGATGATCCAGCTGAGCTATTATTTTCAAATGACAGTGAATCACCACCGTTATTTAAAATTTTTGCTGTGCCAGCCGTGCTATTTCCAGTGAAGGTTGTGGAACTTGTCCACGGGTCAGGTACGCCAGGATAGTGGTTCGTATTATTTACGATAGAGGCTGATCCTGCCGTGGCTTCACCTGAGAAATTGATAGTACCATATCTATTTTTAATTAGATTTGACATGTCAGCGGTGCTTAGATCTTTAAAATTTATAGTCCCACTATTTTCGTTTGTTAAGCTGCTGTTAGCCGCAGAACTGTGGTCAAGAAATATGATTTCTCCGCCATTGTTCGTAATTGTCTGATCCTGGGCTTTTTGAGCGCCTGAATAAGTGGTCATCAATTTTACTCCATTTCTTTGTATGGAGTGCTGCGGGCTTGGGCTTGTCAAGGGGCGTGTCGCAAACTCGGATCTGAGACGCGGAACGACCACTACCGTCCCGCTTTCACCCTTTGTTCGCCTGGGGAAGCCCGAAGCAGAGTGTGAGCAGTTGGTTTTGCTCACGCACCGACCATGCGCCGGCCAACCCGAAGCCCTTGCGCAGCTACAGCAAGGCCTCACGGTCGGCACCTGCCACCCTACTCGCGATAGGGCGCCCGGCGATGCTGCGCCCCGCGGCCTGCACGGGCAAGGGGAAGGAAGGCGGCTTCTGCCTGCATGTAGAGAAAACGACCATTTATCTGACGCCATAGGCTCGCGCAGCATTCGCGTTTCAAAACCGCCAATCGGCGTCAGGAATCCGTGTCGGGATTTCTAGCGTCCGAATAACGCTTACAATCAATCCCGACCTGCGCCGCCACCGCTTGGACGCTCCGCAGGCTCTTGCGGTGGCGCGTGACGCCCTTTGGTGATCCTGACGCGGTGAAGGCCGCGAGACGCTGGCTGTGCCACTGTGCGAGCCACCGGAGGCGCAGGGCGCGGTCTCCCGCGGGTAGGCGCATCAGTACGGCGGCGTTCGGAATGCGGGCCGGTCCCATGGTGTCCTCCTCAGCAATCCCGGGCCGCCACGTCGGACAACAGCCGCGGCTTCTCCTGCCGTCGTCGGGCCGGTGGGTGAATTGATTTAAGCGGCGGACCGCTTCGCCGCTTGCCGCTCCTGCCGATCCAATTCCCGGCGCTGTTGGCGGCTCATTTGCCCGGTAGCAGGCGCGGAGGCGGCTACAGCCTGTTCCGAGATGTCCTGTGTCGGGTCGATCTGCTCGCCTATCCTGTCCGGCCACGCCGGCCCCGCGCTGGTGGTGATCGTGCCGTCCCGTGACACGCTCAGGAACACCGGCTGTCCTCCGACGGCGTAGGTCGGTTCCTCATTGTCTGCGAGCAAATCGCAGACCTAGCGCTGGGCCCTGAGCACTTGAGTCCCGAACCGCCTGATCCCGGCGAGGCCGAGCCGCAAGGCGACCCGATGCAGCCGGCAAAGCGCCGCGCGGTGCCGGGCGATGGTACGATCCCGTGCGGCGCTGGATGTGGGTTCGCTTGGGCGGGGGCCGATTTCACCCCTGCGAGCGCTACTACGAACCGGTCGGCAACCTGGCGGGCGTGCGGCTCGCGATCCCCGGCCGGCATGGCAGCGAAGTGGGGCAGGCGCATCTCAACGCCCGATCTCGGCGTCGGTGAGCGGCACTTTGCGCTCGATGGCTCTGCAGAGGTCGAAGAGCGAGCCGTGCCGCCAGGGGCTTACCCAGTGCAGAGAGTCGAGGCCCGCCGTCGTTGCGCGGAGCCGAGCGAGATCTACCGGAGGGCGGATCGCTCGGCCCTCTGCGGCCATTTCCCAAAGCGCCTCAACGCGAGCGCCTGCAAATAGGCGGGCTTCAGGCGAATGGCTGGCATCTCCGGCATAGTCCGCGAGCGCGACCGCATCCGACATGGCAAAAACTGCGTCGATCTCCTTCTTCACCACCTCATTGATCCGCTCTTGCGTCTGCAAGGCGAAGACTCGAACGCCGCGGTAGATCTCTGCGGTCGGCATGGGACGATCACGGCTCATTGAATGCCTCCACGTCCGGCCATGAGCGCCAGAGCGCGACGTGTCAGAACATCGTCCTCCGGCAATTCCTCGTCGTCGGTTGGCTGCGGCGGTAGCAGGGCCAAGAGCCGGCCCGAGTGAACCAGCAACACCCGACATGCGGCCACGCGTGCCGCGGCAGGGGCAGCTTCGTCGATCGCGAGACCGGCCAAGATGCGAAGCGGGTCGACCCATTCCGGATTGACGCCACACGCCAGAGCTCGCCGGCGCAATGTCTCGGCGCGGGTCGGGCGGCCGCCCTTCGCCTTCCCGGTTCGACCGGATCGGTTTCGCGAGGTTTTCGGACTTGGTTTATCGGCCATTTTTGGACGCCTCAGATACGCATTACGAAGAGGATGAGACAGCTTACTTGGGGTTCTACGGCCGGAGGTTTTGCCCTCGAAACGCGCGCGCGAAGTCTATGAATGGGACCATGTGCGGTTAGGGCTTTCCTATGCTTCTAGAGTTCTTGATCCCGCCCTCCCTTTGACTATCAGACGGTGATGCCGGCTCACTCGGCCGCTTCGAGGCGGAGCAAGGCGGATGCAGTGGCAGTGCGAGCGAAGGCGTCGGGTTCATCAGTGGCGGGATGGTGCGCCTCGGTGAGCGCCAGTGCCACCTCTGCCCGCCATGCCTGGACCGCTCGGCCATATGCCAACCGTGCGGCATCGCCGGCCTTTTCAGCTTCCTGCATGTCGACGTGCATCAGAGGTGCGCGCTTCAGGAGATCGGCCAACCAAGCGATGTCAGGCATGGGAGGTCACCTCATCGAGCGGGTGCTGAGCGAGCTCGTCGACCAGCGTCCTGATCTCCTGGTCGCTCATGCCGACGTCGCCAGGGGTGCAGATGACGCCGAGGTGTGTCGGTCTGACTCCTGCAGCGGTTAGGTCTGCGAGGATGCGTGCAAGGGCAGGCGATGGCCCGGCAGGCGGCGATAGGCTTGGCATGTCGGATGCTCCGAGTGCAGGCGCAGGCACGCAGCACCGGGCGATGCCGCGTGGCGCTATTGGTGCAGAGGTGGCTGGGGTGCAGGTCGGCCCGAGGCGCGACTTCTGGTGTGCTGGAACGATGCCGTTCGTCCGGCCGGATCGCAACGTCGAATTCTGGAAGTCAGCTAATTCGGCTTGGCGACCATCGCCGCCGAAGCCGCTATCCTGATTTGCAGAAAGGGCCGTCACCCGTCGCCTCAGTCATAAATTCTTGAGACGCGCAGCTTATCAGTCAGAAAATTTTGAGTCGATGGCCTAATAGATGTTAGAAGGCGGCGGTGACTGAGGTAGCACCCGAGACGCTTCAGACATGCGGACGCACCGCACGGGGGATCCCGGCGGTGCTGTCAGGTCAGGAGTAGAGGATGGTCGGTGCGCTTAAGGCGCCTTCACGCTACTTTGTTTCTACCGCCTCGAGGCTGTGCCGCAGGGCGATCGCCTTTGCGCGAGAGTGGCCTCGCCAACGCCGAAGTGGCCATGGTTTTAACAGAGTAGGAGTATGTAACGCTACCGCCGAATTTGTAGGTCTTCTTCGAAGAGACCTTTCTAAGCAATCGGGTCTTTGTATTTGAGGTGGATGACGGCGGATTCAGCGCAGCTAGCTCCTCATGCGAGAAGAAATCCGAGCCCAGCATCATCCCATCCAATTCAGCCTCGGTCATTCCGTCGGCTTCGTGGGACTCGTAATCGTCGGCTTGACGGGCTTCGAGGCGATTTGCTGTTTCGCGTTCCATTGTACCACCTCGGGAGGCTCCGCCTTCCTCAGGGAAATTGGTCTGAACGGTTTGTCCGTCCTGGCGAAAACCAGGAAGTAGATTTCAGAACCGATTTGTCCGATCGCCCGCCATCGGCGCTCAGGGTAGTCAAACCGGGTATCCTCACTGACGATGCAGGTTGTGAATTTGAAGCCTCTCGCCTCCTGAAGCGAGACACCATGCTTTTCGATGTTGCCTGCGTCTTTTCTTGGATCGCATGGCAGTTCGTCCGTCAACGCGGTTCATCCGGCGTCATTATGCATCCGTGATCGGTTAAGGCCTAATTCGCGACCTGGCGAGAGGCTGCAGGATCACTCCCTATTTAATTCGTCGCAGGGCTAATTGCGATTGGTGGCCATGCGGGAGTCTACCTGCCTTCTCACGAGGTCGCTCAGGTGCCTCGACAGGCTCAGACTGGCTCTCCCCGTCGCCTCGAAGGTCTCCAAGCCTGTCAGCGGCCTCCGTAATCCATCCACGGGTCTATCGCAGTTCAGGGATCACCCCCGAGATGCAGACCGGTAGCCATCATCCGGTTCGATCCCGCCTTGCTCGGGAGTAGGCGAATTGCCGTTCGACGGAATTGGCCGCTCCTCAATTTCGGGACCGTGCGATCGGTGTTCCTGGCACAACGAATAGAACCTCGCACCCGGACCCTGCCGCTGCTCAACGACGGCAGGGCAGCCGCAGTCTACACACAGCGGAGAGGTCAGCACCTCAGGCAGACGTGAGCCCAGAGCTACGTCCTGACTCGTTGCGGTAGCCTCCTTGTCGGAAGGTGTGAGGCAAGGTGTGATACCTGCATTTAGCGCACTCGAATGTGTAGCGATTTGCATAGACACCCGACCCGTTTTTCGGGCCTCCGCACGCGCCGATTTGTGCTGTGAATGCAAGGTCTCTCCGCCCTCTTTTCGAGCGCGTTTCCGCACCTCTTGCGCCTTATTAATTCGCGCTTCGTCGGCCTTCACCTTGACCATGATCGCGCGAACGTTCGCGTTCAGCGGGTGATAAACCGTCGCCGCTGTGCCGGAGCCGGATTTGTATGACCACCACCCGAGCTCCGAGAGCTTCACCCTAGCGCGGTAAATCGTGCTCTGAACGGCAAAGCCCCGGACGGCCGCCATGATGAGTTCATCATGCACGATGGCGTACCGGTCTTTCTCCCACGTCCGATGCAGGATGTAGAGGAACAGCCGAAGGTGCGAGGATTCAATTCGAGGATCGGCAATAGCCGCTTGCTGAATTGTGAGCTTCCAGCTCGTGAACTCAGGGGACGGCTTAGGCGGCTTGGCCTTCGGCTCCGGCATGGTGCCGATCCTCGTCGGCCGCCCCTGACGCGGCGCTGTCGACTTCGGGGACACCGGACAGGGCGGCGTCATCGGGGCAGGCCGCACGGATCGCCTCGGCCAAGACGGCACGAAGGCGCATCGCCTGCGGTATCGTCAGGTCGAGGGCGGTGACACCATGCGAGGCGCCGCGCTGCTTTCGGAGCATGGCGACATGCACGAGTCCCCGACCATCGCGGCGGGTCGCCGAAACGGTCGCCTGTCCCGCGTTCGTGGCGGTGACGGCGGATTTGTGTGCGAGGTCGAGGCGGGAAGTTGGGCGCACGCTGCACCTCAAGGTTTTTTCAACGGATCTGAAATAACACGAAATCTGATTCAATAGCGACCGCCCGATGAGGGGCGGCCGCGAGAACCTGCGATGAGCACGGTTTGCCGGTCAGTGCCGGACGGCGGAGATCTCCACGGCGTCGAGATCCAGCGTGTCGTCGCACGGGGAATGCAAGCCGACGACGCGGTGGCAAAACTCCCATTCCATCGGGTTTTCCACGGTGCCGGTCCCGCATCGGTGAAGCGCGAACAGGTTGCCGCGATCGTCGGCCCACACGTCGAGATAGATAAGCTCGAACCGGCGAGGGTCGGGCGTGTCGTGCCGGCGGGCGACGTGCCAGCCCGACCGCATCTCGTCGTCAGACCGGCAGGGGGTGAAGCGGGGGGCGTCCATTACTGGCGCCCTCCGGTCGCGAGGCGGCGCCTGGTGCGGCGCTCAACGACTACAGCGGGCCTCGGTGCCGGCTCCTGCACGGCAGGCGGTGGGGACGGCTCGGGATCAGCGACCGGGGCGGTTGTCACCACCTCGGCGGGCGGAGGCAGCACAGAAGCGACTTCTCGGAACACAGCGAACTCCTTGCGGTAGCGGTCAGCCATCCGCTGCGCCTGGGCCTCGGCGTCAGCCTGGTCGGCATGCTCGTATGGCCTATCGGCAATTCGGATCAGGATGCCGTTCGTCGAGTTGCGGCAAACGATGATGTAGCCACCGCGCGCCGTCTGTGGCGGACGGGACGAAACATCGAGCGGGACAGGCATTCGGCGGTTGGATTTCGTCATAGGAGTCTCTTGAATTGCGAATTGCGGAATGCCGGTTCAGCGAAGGGCGAGGCGGTGGCCGATCTCGTCGAGACGATCTAGGCGAGCGACGTCGGCGGCGATTTGGGCCAGGATGCTGCCGCGCAGCACATGGAAGGCGCTGCGCTCCGGGTCGGCGGCGCGCATGGCGCTGATCGCGGCCGTGACGGGCCCGACCTGCGGGCGAGCGTGCGGGTCGGCCGGAGCCGTGATATCGATATTCATGATCGGATTTCCTGCTGAGGGGATTGGATCGAGGCTCGGGAGCGCTGGCCGGCGTTTCCCGAGCCGCTCTATTTCGAGATCAGCGCCGGGCTCGATCTGAGCGAGCGTCGTCGACGTGCTCCATCAGGTGCTCGACGAGCGTCGTTGCAGTGTCGCTGGCGCTTCGAAAGCCGATATCGCGCAGCAGCACCGATTGCGTCTCCGAGGTCTGCGAAGCCATTTCGTCGTGCCAGGCCTCGGAATACCCCCGCATAAGGTCGTCCGGCACGTCGATCACGCTGGCCGCAATACGCTTCAGCAATTCGGCGGCTGGCGTATTTCGGGGCTCGTTCGGGAATTGCTCGGCCTTCTCCAAGCGCCACCGTGCGGTTTCAAGGATGGCCTCAGACAGCGCATCGCGAGCGTCATCGATTTCCGACGATTCATTTCTCGGATGACGACGATTCGAATTGATCGGCTGTGGCTTGGTGCTGAACTCCTCCATGGTGCCTCTCACAGCGTTGTTGAGGCTCTCGGCACGCTGGGCCTGTTCCTGTTCGATTTCAGACATGACTTCTCCTTCGGGCGTCGGCCCGGCTGCACACCGCGGCTTGCGGCGGATCTCTAATTCACGGGTAAAGCAGACAAGTGGTTGATCGGTCTGCCGACCAACATGACTCACGATAGTCGCTTCATCGTCTCTGTAAATAGCCAATCGACTGGATTGAATATTTGAATTAGCGCCAGTTCCGGATATCGAATTTCGGGTAATTCGAAAATTCCGGAATTCGGATCGCTACTACGGTGGAAGGCGCTACACGTCAGCATCTCGGCGAGGCGGCGGGGCCATTCTCGCTCGTAGGCAACCACGCCAAGCGAAAAAGGCTCGGTGCTCCGGCCCAGTCGCCATAACCGCGCGTACCTTTGCGTGTCATTTCAACAAAGCCGAGGGCGAGGGCCTCCGCTATCGCCCGCCGGATGCTGCCCCGCCGGATGCCGGTTCGCTCGAAATCATCGTAGGTCACCGGGAGCGAACCGTTCTGGCCACCTCCGTGCGCCATGTGCTCGACGCAGACCCGATCGACGACCAGGCGCGCATTCTGAGACATCGCGCGCCAGGCCGGGCTCTCGACCATTTCGCGCGTGAACCAGACGAAGGCTTGACCGCTCGGAACGCTGTTCAACTTTTTGAACTTCGAGTCCAGGAACTTGCCGGTCGATCGTCCTGTTGCGTCGACCCGGCGGGCAGTGAGGTGCTCGCTCATGCTGCACCGCCGGGAGCCAACAGCAGGGTCCAACATGCCGCTCGGATATTGCCCTCGATCGCTTGAAGCTCAGCTCGGGCGACGTCCGGGAGAACGCCGCGTCGCTGAAGCGTCTCAGCCTGGATCCCGAGCTGCCGCGCGATGTGTGCCTCGGCTTTCGCGGCTGTTCTGGCTTGCGCCATGTGGGCGGCGTGTCGGCGGATGAAATGCCGATCCCGTGACCGCGGGAAGGGGAGGATGACAGCGCTCATGCCTCGCCCCCGGAGCCTCCGATGCGACGGAGGCCCGCCTGCCATGCCTGGATATCCGTTTCGTGCCAGCCAACAGCATGTTTCGTGAGGTTGACCGGCTTTGGGAAAGAGCCAGCCTTCACCTGCCGCCAGACCGTCGTGCGGCTAAGGCCAGTTCGATCGCGGACATCCCGGAAGCGAAGAATTCGGTTGGGTTCGGTCATTGTGCGTCGCTCTATGTTTCGGGCGACACCAACAATGTGCGGGATTTTTCAGCGCGTCACAGGACAATACGTGGGAGGGAAAAATCCAGCCTTGGATTTCTGCTCCCTACTCAATGTCCAACGGATCGGATTTCGCTCGCCTCCAAATTCGCTCGACGTGCGCAACGCCTGCTTCGAACGTCGCATGCATCAGAACGCAATCGGCGACGATCTGCGCGCAGACTTCTCGAAGACTCCGACCCTTAGCAATTTCCTCTTCGATGAAATCAACGAAAATCGGAGCCGGGTCGTAAGACCCTTCCTTGGTCCATTTCCGGATCCATCCGTCATTTTCGTCCGTGAGTCGGTTCTCTTGCAAGGCCTCAAGCGCAGCTGAGAAGCGATTGTCACCCGTCACGCGCGCGAGCAAAGCCAGTTCTTTCATCAAATCGCGTGCGGTCACATGATGGGCCTCGCGGGTCTTCGCGATAACCTTCTGAGTATCGGCCTGGAAGACCTCCCAGTTCGCCTTATGCTGGGCGTAGGACATTTCAAGCACCGACCTTGAGCACGGTTACGTTGTCAGGCCTCGGCACACCGCTGATGACATAGCGGATCTCGGCATCAAGCGCTTCAAGCGCTCGCTTTTTCTGCGGCATGTACGTGTATTGGTCGTAGGTTGAACCGGTGACGGTGCTTTTGGTCGTCGATGCGTGATTCAACACATAGGCGATTGTCATTCGATCGATCTCTAGGCGACCAAGTACCGTCGCCGCAGTGCGCCGGAGATCGTGCGGCGTCGCTCCTTCATCGAAGATGCCTTCCCGTAGGCGCTCGAAGGCCTTCGCCATGTTTTGGGGGGATAGAGGCTTGCCGCGGGGACTGAGGATCAGACGGCCAGACGGCGTCTCCGACCGCAATCGCCGCGCGATCGCGAGCGCCTCGCCTACAAGCGGGATCGCGTGCGGGCGTTTGTTCTTCGTGCGGGCCGCCGGCAGCGTCCAGGTGGCCTTCACTGGGTCAACCTCCTCGGCGAGGATCCCCGCACATTCCCCGGGCCTCTGACCGGTCAGGAGGATCAAGCGGAAGGCGTCACGATAGGATGGCGCCGCCGCGGCGCTCGCCGTCCAGAAGGCTGCAATCTCGGCGTCCGACAGAACCCGTTCCTTCGGCACTTCGGTGTGCCGCTGCTTGAGGCCGATCACCGGGTTGGACGGCACCAGCCCTTCCGACACGGCCCAACTGTAAACCGACGAGAGGGTTTGCAAATTGCGGTTCGAGACGACCGGCGCGCGCAGGGCAATTTTGTCGATGAGATTCGCCACCTCGCCACGGGTGAGCTCGTGCGCCAGCCGTCGGCCGAGGACGGGCACCACATCCCGGCTCAGAAGGCTCTCGTAATCGCGCCAACTCCGCAGCTTCACCTTGGCGTGCCACTCGATGAACCGCGCGATCAGGCCGGCGACGGTCAGCGCCTCGCTGCGCTCCTTGGCGGCCACCACCGGGTCGCCGCCGTCCTGGACAAGCCGACGGAGCGCCAACGCCTTCTCTCGGGCCTGAGACAGGCTCCAGGCGGGGTAATCGCCGATCGTGAACCGGCGCTGCTGTGCGCTGCCCCGGGGCCGGTAGACAAAGCTCCAGGCCTTGGTGCCAGCCGAGACGCGGAGGCAGAGGCCGCGGGCCTTCGCATCGTAGATCATCAGCCGGCCGCTGGGCTCGGGCTTGAGCGAACGCACCTCGACGTCGGTGAGGATTCGGGCAGGCAAATTTGAACTCGCTCTTCCGAACTCGGGTCACGTCCGGGTCACAAAACCACGCTACTAGACGCACAATTCCGAAACAAGCTGACACCGGTTAATTCAGCGTTGTCAGCCATTTGTCTGTTTCAGGACAATTCAGAAAAACCCACTGGATTTGATCGAAGATCAAGTAAGCCCTTCGGTCCGGCATCCCGGATCGGACCGCGAGGCCGCCCCCGACCGGGGCGGCCTTTTTCGTTTTTAGACCCCGTTTCATAACGCTCGTGCCAGGCGTCTGACGAGGATCATGGCTGCTGCCAGGACGAAGAAGGCGAGTGCGGAAGAGGCCGTCGCCTCGTGATCACGGGCGAGCCTGCGGCATCGACTGAT